>CALDSM010000181.1 GCA_937923585.1 uncultured bacterium | reverse complement strand
ACCTGCAGGAGATTGTTTCCCGCCTCCTTGATGACCACCGAATCCACGTTGTTGGCCGTAAGCTGGGCCACGAAGTCCGGCTCACCCCATTCCTTCTTCTGCGTCTGGTACTTGGTGAAATTGAGGAGCGCCAGAATCACGATGATCAGGAGGACTATCCAGAGTGATGCGCCTTTAAGCAAACTGTTCATATGACTTGTTTTAGTTGGCCTTATATTCTGGGTTGAAAACGTCCGGTTTGTAGCGTTTTTTAATCATAACATACGGGCAGACCCCGTACAATCCCAAGCCTGCCCGCAGGAGTGCCCGCAAAGGGCAATTCTAGACCTGGAAAACCGGAAATCTGGGGGACGGCATTGACATGGATGAGCAGGATGCACAGGATGAGAACGGCAATACGCCCGGGTCTTCAACGGTTCTTGTCCTGCGCCCCCGCGTCCCTCGCGCCAATGCGCTGATTTTCGCTTGACAGGCCCGCAGAAACGGGTTATGCTAATCACATCGGATTCCGATGCATCGGAAAGGGACATAGGCATGAACCTCAAAGGAACGTTGCCGCTGCTCATTTTGAGCGCGCTGGAACGGGAGCCGAAACACGGCTACCTGATTGCCACGGAGATCAAGGCCAAGTCCAAGGGCGTGCTCGATTTCCGGGAAGGCACGCTCTACCCCGCCCTGCACGAACAGGAACGCAAGGGGCTTATCGAGTCCTACGAACTCGAAGAACCCGGCCGCGTGCGCCGGTACTACCGCATCACCGAAAACGGGCGCAAGGTGCTCCAAAAAGAGCGCGCAGAATGGAAAGAGGTCTCGGCTGCTGTGACGCTGCTGCTGGAAGGGGCATGAACGAATGGAAACGTTGAACGAGGGGAACAAACAAGATTCCAGCACATCCTGGCTGGATGCATGGCTCGCCCGCGCGAACCACGGGCTGTGCCCGCAGGCGAGAGAGCGGGTGCGACGCGAAATCACCGCACACCACGCCGAGGCAGTGAAGCATTTGCGCGAAACCGGCCTGTCGCCTGACGTTGCCGATGCGCAGGTGCTGGAAGGGCTTGGCGATGCCGCCGCTGCCAACAAGGCGCTACGAAAAACCTATCTGACCAGTTGGCAACAACGCTTGCTTTCGGGACTTTCTGAACCGGCTGAGCCGATCACAGTAAGAAGCTATGAGGTGGCCGTGTTCTTGATCTTTTCTAATCACTTGATCGCTCTCAGCCGTGTTTGTCGTGAATCCTCTGCGACCCCCATTTTCCGGTGGTCCGGCCCGGTGCTTTGCTGCACATTTATGGTTGTCTGCGCGCTAATCATATTTGCCGGTTCAGCGGATGCGCGGTCCAACTGCCTAAGAAACTGGCTTGTCCCGGAGAAGTCCGTGGCGACTAACCGGGTCTATCCCTGGTTCTTAATGGCTTGTTCTCTTTGGTTGTTCGCACTGTGGAGAATCCAGTACGAAGCCTCACTCCCAAACGATTCAAACTATGTCTGGATAGCCTTGCTGTTCATTCTCTCATCGAGAATACACAAGAGAGTTAGCGCCCACTGCTTCGACCCCGTACGGCCTCTCACTTGGGTGCGCACTGCCCTGACGGGATCGTATATTCTCTTTCTGCTTCTGGCGAGTATCGCGTGTCTGTGCTTCCCCTATACATGGGCACTCATAATGAGTTCCGCCCGGCCTTTTTCGGCGATGTTCCGAAATTCACCTGTATTTAATGTGGACCCCCGTTCGGACATTCTCTTGTATAGTCTGGGTGAACTTGTTCTGGCGCTGGTTCTGCTCAGCGTCGCCATTCGCTGGACAATCGGCCTCTATCTGCTGAGAAAAGGGGGAAAAGGCAACGGCAACGCCGACGCCGACCCCGTCCCCGTGCCATCTCCGGAGACACCGCTCGGTGAATAACAACTCCGATACTCGGATGATACAGGGCCACCGCTTGGATGTGGTCACAGATTCCCCCATGTCGGCGCAGGAAAGCACATCTTTTCCGACGAAGCTGGACGCATGGCTCGCCCGTGCGACCCACGGGCTGTGCCCGCAGGCGAGGGAACGGGTGCAGCGTGAAATTGCCGCGCACTATGACGAGGCGTTCGAGCATCTGCGCGGCACCGAAATGTCGCCCGAAGCCGCCGATGCACTGGCGCTGGAAGGACTGGGGGATGACGCCACTGCGAACAAGGCTTTGCGCAAGACCTACCTGACAAACTGGCAGCAACGACTGCTGGCGAGCCTCTCCGAACCAGTTAAGCCGCTCACAAGGCAGACATATGGGGGAATTGTCGAAAATACAAGTCCGGCGCCCTTTGGCGCCCTCCTTGCAGTGTACCTGGACTATCAGCCCAACCCACCTTTAACTTGTTTCGTGATAGTTCTATTTTCGGTCTTCTTGGGTGCCTGGACTCTTGAATGGAAGATTATCCGCTCATTACACAATCGCCTGCGAGAATGGAGGAACAAAGAACCACTTACTGAAGATGTTCCGACCACTAATCAATTCTACCCATGGGCCTTGATCGCATGCTACTTGTCCATTTATGCGGTGTGGAGGTGCTACTATTGGAATATATCCATTCCCAACGGAATACTCTTTGATTTATGTCTCATCGGAATCTGCAGTAGTCTTTATGCGAGGACACACCGACTTACTGGCGCTTATTGCTTCTCCCCCACACGCAAAACAGTCCGAAAAAGAATCGCAGCCGCAGTGACCTATATCGCCTTTCTTTCGGCAGCATCTGTCGCATGCTTGCTCTGGCCGCCCACCATGTCGCTGATTTCCTGGTTCTCGCTGCCATTCATCGGTTTCAGTCTCGGACCAGCATACTATCGTTCGCCCGAAGAGAGTGTTGATGCAATCATTTATGGTATGGCAGGGATTATCCTCGCGCTGTCCCTCTGTATCGTCGCGACTCGCTGGACGATTGGGCTCTGCCTGATGCGAAAAGACGTCTGCAGTGAAGAAAGTTCTAAACCCGTATCTGCCCCCTTCCCGGAGACACCACTCGGTGATTAACTTTGAAGACAAGTCGGCGTGGCGCGTTGGTAGTCCGGGTCTTCCAGCCCCGGACTTCTTCGCGGTTGCTAGGCAGGTGCCGCATATGCCGGTTGTACGAATGAATCTGGAATCCTTCTGCCGCCTTCGTTGATAGAGATCCTCCGAGGCGCCGAGCCGATGCAAGTCCGGGGCTGGAAGATCCGGACTACCAAAGCCTTCTTACTTGCCATCGCGAAGCGCTAATTTTCTCTTATCCTGAATATCCTGTTCATCCATGTTCTGCCACTTGCGGCGCGATGCATTAGCCCCGAGATTTGGCATAGACTTCTCCCTAATCTTTGGAGTACCCGTGTTATGTTGCGGTCTGTGCTTTTCCTGACGCTTACAGTTATCGTTTGTGCTGCGACGGCCCCGGCGCTGGACGTTGGGGTAGGTTCGGCGGATATCACGCCGGATGTGAAAGCGTTCCGGGTGCCGATGGCGGGGTATGGGGCGCGACTGGGCATGCCTGCCAAGAGCGTACATGACCCGCTGGAGGCGAAGGTGCTGTTCTTCCGGGATGGCGGGGAGTTGTCCGTGCTGGTCTGCTGCGATTTGCGGTCCATCACGCCCGAGTTCAAGCAGCAGGTGATCGAGCAGTGCGCGGACCCAAAACTGGATGCGGACCACCTGTTCATGGCGGCGTCGCACACGCATGACGGGCCGGCGATGTATCCCGAGAAGTTTTGGCAGATGCAGTTTGGCAAGTATGACCCGGCGATCATCGGACCGATGGTGTCGGCCGTGGCGGAGGCGATCCATAACGCGGCGAAGAACGCCGCGCCCGCGAAGGTCGGTTTCGGCGAGGCGGAGGCGACGGGATTCACGCGCAACCGGCGCTGGGGCTATGACACGGACGCGCGCAAGGCTGCGGGTGAGACGCCGCTGACGGAGCCGATGGTCTGGATGCTGCGGGTGGACGGGATGGACGGCGCTTGCCGCGCGCTGCTGGTCAATTTCGCGTGCCATCCGACCATCCTCGATTCGGACAACATGCTTCTTTCGGCGGAATGGCCGGGCGTGATGCGGCGGGAACTGGAAAAGCTAATTCCGGGAGCGACGGCGCTGTTCACCAATGGCGGGGAGGGCGACCAGTCGCCCGACGGCGCGACGGGTGAGAGCAATTTCATGCGGATGGAGGATTTCGGCACACGACTGGGTCGGCTCATCGCGGAGAAAGCAAAGACGATTAGAACCAAGCCGGGCCTGTCCGTGCACTGCACGCGGGTGCTGGCGGAACTTCCACCGCTGTCATTCCCCGAGAGCGCCAAGAGCAAGTTTGCCAAGATGGCGGATGCCGCGCGGGAGGCGCTGCCGCGCAAGGCGGAAATTCAACTGCTGCGCATCGGCCCGGCGGCGCTGGTGGGCCTGCCCGGCGAGCCGATACTTGCCGTGGCACAGGCCGTGCGGCAGTCGGTGCAGTCGGCAGGCGTGGAACGGGCCGTGCCGGTGGGGCTCGCCAATGACTATGTCGGCTATATCGTGAATGAGAAGGAATACGCGCACGGCGGCTACGAAGTGGAGAGCCGGTCGTATTACGGGCCGGGGCTGGGCGCATTTATGGCGGAGCAGGCGGGGGCGTTGGCGAAGGCAAACTGACAATTAACCAAGCGGTGTGGCGTGAGAAAGACTGTCCGGTTCGAGATAAACCGATTGCGTGAAGAAGAGGCCCTTTTTTGACTGCGGTGGCCATGCCGCCGCTTTTCCCCGCCGTGGCACTGACACGAGCGTGGGAAGTCGGCCGTAGTTAGGGAAAGCGGCGGCATGGCCACCGCAGTCAAAAAAAGCGTGCATTGGTTGGGAAAACACGCGGTCAAGGAAAGGTGACGAGCCATGTTAAGAACGGGGTTGCTTTTGCTGGGTGCGACGTGTCTGGCGATGCTGGCGACGTATGGGCCGGATGCTGCGGGCACAGAGGCAGTTCCTGCGCCTTTCGACATTCTGCCTTTCGCGCTGCCGAATACGGCGCCAAACGAGGTGTGGTTTGAGGAACCGCGGGACATTGCGTGCCTGATGGTGGAGTCCGAAGACCCGCTGCCTGAGGAACTGGTGGTTTCCTACCAGCGCAAGGTGTGGCCCGAGACACGGCTGGAGGAATTATCGAAGAAGCATCCCGGCGGATTCGGCTGGACACACCAGGATGACTGGTTCAACGGTCAGTGGCAGAAGGCCGCCATCGAGGTGAAACGGCATAACGACAACCGCGCCAGCATCACGTTCAAGGGACTCAAGACGGAACTGCCCAAGGCCGGCTTGGACGATTACGATGTCACTTTCCGCAGGACCTACGCGGTGAAGGTGGAGGCGAAGGGTAATCCGGCCATTAAGTCGGTCTACACCACCTCCGCCCCGGCGCACACCGAATTGTGTGTGGAACTGGACGCCGGGAAGACAACGCCGGACGGGGACACAATGGGACTTGAGGGATACAACGCGACGGTGGGTGCGGTGGAAAAGCACACGAGAAGCCGTGTCCGCGTTGCCGTGGATCACATGACCCCCGCCCATGCATACAGCGGCGACGAGGGCATGGTGAAATTCACTTTCGGGGGTGAGGCATTCACCGTTTCTTTGGTGAGCCTGCAGGAGCAGGGACCGGTCTGGTATGAGGATCTGGGCGTGTTCATCACCCGGTTGGACGCCTTCATGAAGTTTGCGCAGTACCAGGAGCGCATCAAGGACCTGAAAACGATACGCCAGCGCGTGCTGGAGCATGACGAGCAGAGCCTTGCCGGGGCGCACAACGGCCAGCCGCGGCCGCACGTGGACAATTACAACCTCGGCTGCACCGGTGCGGCGCAGCGCTTCTGGCTGGACTTCAACGGCGACGTGACGCTGCACGCGCGCAACGTGACGTGGCTACCGAGCATGCATCCGGAGCGGTGGAAGAATGCGGGCGGCGATGCGGCCCGGGTCCACTTCGGATTGGAGCACTGGCGCATCACGGCGCGTTATCCCGACCCAGAGCCGGTGATGGCGTACAACATTGCCGCACGCAAGGAAGGTCTCTCTTTGGAACAGCAATCCTTTGCCGTTCCGCTGATGACACCGGTACTTGCCGGAGACTGGCAGGGCGGCGACCCGATGGTCGCGCTGCTGCGCTTCCGGTTCCAGAACAACGGTGCCGCGCCCGTTCTCGCCGAACTGCCTATCCAGTATACACAGGACGGTTCCCGTTCGATCCAGGGCATCAGCCATGAAGGCCGGCGCATTGTGCGTGGCCCGCTCGACACGCTGCGCGTGGAAGGCAAACATATTCTCAGTTCGTTTGAGGGGAAGGCGTATGTGCGCTGCGCGCTGGACACGGCGATGACCGTGGAAGCGCGGGAAGAAACCGTGCTGCTGCGCCGCGAGTTGCAGCCGGGCGAAAGCTGCGACGCGGTGGTCAAGGTCCCGTATGTGGCGCCCGAAGGGGACAAGGAACTGGCCGCGCTGAACGGTCTGTCGTTCGAGGCCTGTTACCCGCAGGTGACCGAATACTGGCGCAAGGTTGCCACCGGCGGCGCGCGCGTACAGGCGCCGGAACCGGAATTGGGCGCGCTGCACACCTCGCACCCCGCCCACGTTCTGATGGCGGACTACAAGATGCCCGACGGCCTGGTCAACACGTCCGTGGGCACCTCGACCTACGGCAACTTCTCGAACGAGTCCTGCATGATCGTGAACGAGATGGACCAGCGCGGCATGCACGACGAGGCGCAGAAGCGGCTGGACCTGTGGGTCAAGTGCCAGGGCACGGCGAAACAGCCCGGCAATTTCACCGACTACGACGGCATGTACTACGGCGCGGAGGGGTTTGAACAGGGGTCGTACAACCAGCACCATGGCTGGGTGCTGTGGTGCCTGTGCGAACACTACCTGCTCACGCACGACGAGGCGTGGTTTGCTAAGAACGCCGCCTCCATCATTGCCGGGGCGGACTGGATATTCCGCCAGCGGAAGAACACGATGACCGAACTGCCGCACTCGCGCGGCTGGGAACGCGGCTTTCTGCCCGCGGGCAGCCTGGAGGACGTGACCGATTTCTACTACTGGCTTTCGACCAACACGCTCACCTGGCGCGGCACGGAGTATGCAGCCCGCGCGCTGGAGGCAGCGGGTCATCCCGAGGCGGGGCGGGTGCGCGCCGAGGCGGACGCGTACAAGGCGGATCTCATAAAAGGCTTCGAAACCCAGCGCGAGAACACGCCCATTGTGCGGCTGCGCGACGGGCGATGGATTCCCGACTACCCGAGCAGGCTTTACCGGCGCGGGCGCGAGGTGGGCTGGATTCGCGAGGTGCTTGAGGGCTCGGTCTATCTGCTCCTCTCGGGGCTCTACGATTCCAACACGAAGCAGGGCCAGTGGATTCTGGATGACTTCCAAGACAACCGCTATCTCAACCCGCCCTACGGCTATGCGGTGCCCGACTTCGACATGACCTGGTTCGCGCGCGGCGGCATTTCCATGCAGCCCAACCTGCTGGCCGGGCTGCTGCCGCACCTGGACCGCGACGAGCCGGAGGTGTTCCTGTGGATGTTCTACAACGCGTGGAACTCGTGCTACCGCGAGGAGGCAAACGCGATGGTGGAGCATCCCCTGCCCGTGCTGGGCTCGTCCAACGGCGTGCTGGTGAAGACCAGCGACGAGGCCAACGCGGTGACATGGCTGCGGTACATGTACGTGTATCCGAAGGGCGGGCTGCTCCATTTCGGGCGGGCCATACCGCGCGCGTGGTTTGAGCAGGCGCAGTCGTTCGGGGCAACCGATGTGGTCACCGAATTCGGCCGGGCGGGCGTGACGTACACGACAGAACCAAAGGCAAACACGGCCCGGGCGGTGGTGAATTTCGAGCAGGCGCATGCGCCACAGCAGATGCTGGTGCGGTTCCGTGTGCCCGGAGGCAAGACACTGCGCAGCGCGACAGTGAACTGGGCTGAGGGAAAGATTGCGGATGCGGCACGCGGCGATGTGGATGTGAGCGGGATGACGGGAACCATTATGGTGGAGGCGGTATTCTAAGAGCCGGAACAGGGAGCGTCTGTTGCCGCGGTTTGCCCCTGCAAGGTCAAGCCCGTGCGACGGCAGAGGCCGGCGAACAAGTCCTCCAGAGCGCGTACACAAGGAAGCGTCCGTTGAATATTCGTCCCGAGTGTGAAAATGATTTTGATGCGATCAATGATTTGGTCTACACGGCCTTCTTGAACCATCCCCATCATGCCCCCGGAGCGCTTCCGACGGAGCACACTATCGTGAAGACCCTGCGGGCCGCCGGGGCGCTTTCCGTTTCGTTGGTTGCCGAGGAAGACGGCGGCATCATCGGCCATATCGCCCTGTCCGAGGTGCTTATAGACGGCAAGAGCGCAGGCTGGTATGGCGGCGGGCCGCTCGCGGTCCAGCCCCCGCGCCAGCGCCAGGGCATTGGCTCCGCGCTGATCGAACGGGGAATCATGGCGTTGCGCGAACGGGGGGCGCGCGGCGTTGCGCTTGTGGGCGACCCCAATTACTATGGGCGGTTTGGGTTTGAGCCGACCCCCGAACTGGTGCTGCCCGGGGTTCCACCGGAATACTTCCTGGTCCTGCCGCTCGAATTGCCAATGCCCTCGGGGAGCGTCTCTTTTCACGCGGCATTTGGCTGCTAAGCCACGGTATTGCTTCAGGCGATCTTTCGCAGCAGACGCCAAACCGCGTTGGGTAGCAGCCGGGTGGCGGCGACGAGTATTGCGGCGGGCGCGCAGAGCAGGGCAAGGGGCGGGGGCAGCAGCCACACGGCGCGCAGGCGGGTGACGACGTCGCCGGTGAAACGCCCCCAGCGCCCGCCGTGGGCCTTGGGGGCATGATTGACGCAATAGCGGACCAGTTCATCGGGGTGGTTGTCTATCCGAAATCCCTGCCGCGCCAAATCCACCCAAAGCCGGTAGTCCTCGCCATAGCGCAGGTTCTCCGGATAAGGGTGCTCGCGAAGCAGTGCGGTCCGGGTCATGACGGAGGAATGCACGAGCGGATTGCGCAGCCACATGGTCCGGCGCAAGACTGTCTCGCCCACGGGCACCTTGCGCAGCCCGACGGTGTTTCCTTCCGGGTCAAAAGTTTGGCAGCGCGTTCCCACGATGTCCAGGCCGGACGATTCGAGCAGGTCCAACTGCCGTTGAAGCCGATCCTTCATGGCCGTGTCGTCGGCGTCAAGAATGGCGGTGTACTTGCCGCACGCCCGCCGGACGGCGCTGTTGCGCACGGCGGCAGGTCCGGAGCGCACGGGCAGGCCGGTCCGCCGGACTCTGGAATCCCTTTGCACGAAACCGGCAATGACCGCCTCCAACTCAGGGGTGAGCGGCCCATCCGCGGCAACGATGCATTCCAACTCCGTGAGGGTTTGCGCGAGAATACCGTCCAGGGCGTCGCGAAACAGGCCGGGCCGGTCATCGGCGCACACGGCCACAATGACCGACACCAGCGGAACGCTCTCCTGCGGCGAAACCTCCAAGACATTTCTCCTTGCGCGGCGCGCCCGTCTATTCTATCATCATTTCTTGCCCCTGCTCTTACTCTTACTCCCGTTCGGCTAATAAGGGAAAAGAGGCTCGCATAGCGTTGACAAAGAATGATAGAGAGCAAGAGCAAGAGCAAGAGCAAGATAGAGAACGAGGAACACATGGCGGACAGAGACCCCGAAGTGAGCGTGGTGGTGGCGACCCACAACCGCGGCGCAGTGCTCAGGGAGCATCTTGCAGCCGTGCTGTCCCAGAAGGGCGTACACTTCGAGGCGGTTTATGTGGACGACGGCTCCACGGACGACACGCCCGAGATCCTGGCAAGCCATGCCGCGCAACACCCGGAACTGCTCCGCCACACGCGCACGGAGAACCGCGGACCCGGTCCGGCGCGCAACACGGGCGTGGCGATGGCGCGCAGCCGTTACATCGTGATTGCCGACGACGACACCTTTCCGCATGCGGACTGGCTGTTGAAGCTGCTCGGGGCTCGGGACAAGCACCACGCCGACGTGGTCGCCTACGCCATACACCCCGAGTCATTGAACACGCCGGCGGAGCGTTACCTGCACCACCGCCACCTGTTCGCCACCGGCAACGAGTACCGCCGCGACTACATCGGCCCCGCATTCTTCCTCATGCGGCGGGACCTGTACCTTGCCGCGGGCGGCTTTACTGAAGAACGGCTGGCGGCGGCCGAGGACTACGAGTTCTGCCACCGGCTTCGCCGCCGGGGCGCGCTGATCGTCTTCTATCCGTCCGTGTGGGTTCCGCACCGGTTCAGCGCCAACTGGGCCGACGCCGAGCGGCGCGTGCATGCCACGGCCATTGACGGCGCGCGGGCCTACCGGATGCTCGGCATGTCAACCCGGCGGCTTGTGTTTCGCGCCGCGGCGAAACTGCTCACCGCGCCGGTCTGGGTGCTGCGGGCCTATCCGCGCGACCTGTATTGGACGGCGCTGAAAATGGAATGGCTCTTCTTCCGGTGGCGCATTTGGGCGTGCATGCACGGCAGCGGATAGGCCGGATGCCTGCCGGAACTCAACATCCCCCTAAATCCCCCTTCAAAGATGGGAGGGACAAGAGTCGCAGACAAAAGGTCCCCCCTGCGAGGGGGGAAGGCCTGAACGGCCGGGGGGTGTAGGTTATGGGCACATGCGGAGGCATACACCCCCCGCTGCTTCGCAGCACCCCCCCTCCAGGGGGGATCTAAGGTTTATGTCCCTTCCATCTTCAAAGGGAGGCTCTAGAGCGCCGCACCCCCGAAAGCAGCACTGTAGATCTCGGACGTGCTTTGAGCCATGCGTTCCGGCGTGAACTCCCTCTCCCACCGGGTGCGGGCGCGTCTTCCCATTTCACCGCGGGTCTTTGGCTTGCGCAACAAGTCCAGCGCAGCAACGAGGTCCTCAACCGTATCTGATGCCGAGGGGTCAGGCAGCAGCACTCCGGTCTCGCCGTCTATCACAATTTCCGGCACTCCGCCCACATTGGTGGCGATGACGGGAAGTCCATGGGCCGCGGCTTCGAGCAGCACCATGGGAAACGCCTCGGAACGCGACGGCAGCGCGACCACGTCGGCCGCCAGATACCAGGGCGTCATATCCTTCCGCATTCCGACAAACGACACTTCCAGCTTGAGCCGCCGCGCGTGCGCCTCCATCGCTCCGCGCGCCGGACCGTCACCAGCGGCAACGCAGCACCATTCACGCCGCTGCGCGCAGGCTTCCAGCAGCACTCCCAGACCCTTGCCCTCCACGATGCGTCCGGCAAACAGCACCACCGGCCCGTCGCCGCCGATGCCCAACGATGCGCGAAGCGCGGCCCTGTCGCAGGCGCGTGCCGCCCTGTCGGGACCGGCCACGCCGTTGCAGACCACGCTGATCCTGGCGGCAGGAACGCCGCGCGCAAACAGGTTCCGGCGCACCTGCTCCGAACAGGCAATCACGGCGCGCGCCCGGCGAAGACAGCGCAGTTCGAGCGCCTGCCACGCCTGTGTCTTCGCCGGTGCCTGCGGACCGACCAGCCCGTGGCAGGTGACCACCAGCGGCAGGCGCCGCAGCGCGGCCGCCGCCAGCAGTGTGGCTCTGTAATTGTGGGTGTGTACCAGACTAACGCGCTGGCTGTCCGCCAGCGTGCGGAGTCTGTTGATGACACCGGCATCGAAACGTCCGCGCATCGGCACTTCAAGAACTTCGATGCCGCGCGCCGCGGCGCTTTCAAACAATGTGCGGTCTGATGTGCGTCCAGACAGGCAGGCCAGCACGGGGACAATGCCCTTCTGTACCCGCAGCCCTTCAACAAGCGTGATCAGGTGGGAGGTGATACCGCCGAAATAGGGGCTTTCGGCCAGCAGCAGCACGCGCAGGGACGCGTCCTTTGGTTGGGAGGATTCCATGCGGGAAACGATACCCGCAATCCGGGCGCACACGCAAACGCTCATGCCCGCGCACAGGGCGCTATTCCAGCGGGGCTATCTTAAGAGGCGCTGCACCCAACTGTGCCCGTTGCCAATCCTCCAGAAGTTCGTCCCGGTGAAGCGTCGCCCATTCGATCACCAGTCCGGTCACGCGCGGAGGGAGGCCGCCTCCAAGAATACAACCGTGCTGAATGTCTATTTGGGCACGATGTTCGCCATACTCGGCGTGAAAGTGGGGCGGGTTGTGGTCGTCGAAGAACATCTTGATTACCACTCCGAGAAACCGGCAGATCTCAGGCATGAATTGCCTCGTTCCTTGCGGCGGGAAACAAGTCCTCCACGCTCATGCCCGTCATCCGGAGATAGAGTGAATCCGGGCACAGATCCACCTGGTCGCCCCAGAGAAGTTCGCCGGAGTCGCCTATGCGTACCTGTTCAAAGGTCTTGCGGTCCCGCCAGCAGGAGAATGCGGGCTTTCCCGCGAGGTGGGACACGTCCACAACACCCTCTCTGCCGTCGTCAAAGGCAAGCCTAAGTTGATAACCTTCAAGTGCCGCCACGTCCACGATCTTACGCATTCTCGTCTCCGATCACGGCCGCATACCGGCCGCTTCGTAAAATATTATCCCGGAAACGGCCGTCAAAGTCCAGACATCACCGCCCACTCCAAGCCTGTTCCAATCAGACCTCGGCCTGCTGCTGCCGGATGAGGTTGAGCGCGCCGCCGGCCCTGTACCAGCCTATCTGCGCCTCGTTGTAGGTGTGATTCACTTTGAAGGACACTTCCCTGCCGTCGGCATGGCGCAACGCCACGGTCAGCGGCACGCCGGGTGTGAAGCTGTCCAGTCCCAGGATGCTGATTACGTCGTCTTCCTGGACCTTCTCGAAATCGGCCGGGTCGGTGAAGGTAAGCGCGAGCATGCCCTGCTTCTTGAGGTTGGTTTCGTGAATGCGGGCGAAACTGCGGACAAGCACGGCCTTGACGCCGAGGTGGCGCGGTTCCATGGCGGCATGTTCGCGGGAGGAGCCCTCGCCGTAGTTCTCGTCACCCACGACGACGGTGCCGATGCCCGCCGCCTTGCAGGCGCGGGCCGTGGCCGGAACTTCGCCGTATTCGCCGGTCAGCGGGTTCTTCACACAGTTTGCCTTGTCGTTGAACGCGTTAATCGCCCCGATGAGGCAGTTGTTCGAAATGTTGTCCAGGTGGCCGCGGTACCGGAGCCAGGGGCCGGCCATGGAGATGTGGTCCGTGGTGCATTTGCCCTTGGCCTTGATCAGCAGGCGCAGTCCTTTCAGATCGCCGCTGTTCGGCGCGAAAGGTTCCAGCAGTTGCAACCGGCTGGAGTCGGGCTTAACCACGACCTGCACGCCGCTGCCGTCCGCGGCGGGCGCCACATAGCCCGGGTCCTCGCAGGCGAACCCCTTCTTCGGCAGTTCATCACCAACGGGCGGGTCAAGCATCACGGCAATGCCGTCCTCGTTGACCAGCGTGTCCCTTGCGGGATCAAAGGCGAGGTCGCCCGACAGCGCGAGCGCGGTCACCAGTTCGGGCGAGGCAACAAACGCGTGGGTCTTGGGGTTGCCGTCGTTGCGTTTGGCGAAATTGCGGTTGAACGAGGTGACAATCGTGTTGGGTTCGTCTTCGGCGCCGTCGCGGTGGCGCGCCCACTGGCCGATGCAGGGGCCGCAGGCATTGGCCAGCACAACCCCGCCGATGGCCTCGAAATCGGCCACCAGGCCGTCGCGCTCCAGCGTGTAGCGGACCAGTTCCGAACCGGGCGTGATGGTAAACTCGGCCTTTGCGCGGATCTTCTTCTCCTTGGCCTGGCGGGCAATGGAGGCGCAGCGGGCCATGTCCTCGTAGGAGGAGTTGGTGCAGGAGCCGATCAGGGCCACCTCGACCCTGCGCGGCCAGGCCTCGACCGCCAGCATCTCCTTCACTCGGGAGACGGGCGTCGCAAGGTCGGGCGTGAACGGGCCGTTGAGGTGGGGCTCCAAAGCGCCCAGGTCTATTTCGATAATCTGGTCGTAGTAGGTGACCGGATCGGCGTAGACTTCCGGGTCGGGCTGCAGGTGGGCGGCTATCTCCCGCGCCGCGGCCGCGATCTCGGCGCGGCCGGTGGCCTCGAGATAGCGGGCCATTGCGCTGTCAAAGGCGAACACGGACGTGGTCGCGCCGATTTCGGCGCCCATGTTGCAGATGGTGCCCTTTCCGGTGCAGGAGAGGCTTTCCGCGCCCTCGCCAAAATACTCGACGATGGCGCCCGTGCCGCCCTTCACGGTCAGAATGCCCGCCACTTTCAGAATCACGTCTTTGGCGGAGGCCCATCCGCTGAGTTTGCCCTTGAGCCGCACGCCGATCAGTTTGGGGAACTTGAGTTCCCAGGGCATCCCGGCCATCACGTCCACCGCGTCGGCGCCGCCGACGCCAATGGCCAGCATGCCGAGTCCGCCGGCATTGGGCGTGTGCGAGTCGGTGCCGATCATCATGCCGCCCGGAAAGGCGTAGTTCTCCAGCACCACCTGGTGGATGATTCCCGCGCCGGGCTTCCAGAAGCCGATGCCGTACTTGTTGGACACGGACTCCAGAAACGCGTATACCTCGCTGTTTGCGGTCAATGCCTTGGCAAGGTCCGCCGCCGCGCCGGTTTCCGCCTGGATGAGATGGTCGCAATGCACCGTGCTCGGCACGGCCGCCTTTGCCCGCCCGGCGGACATGAATTGAAGCAGGAGATCGGAAGAGCGTCGTGTAGGGAAAGAGTGTAGATCTCGGTGGTC
>CALDSM010000180.1 GCA_937923585.1 uncultured bacterium | reverse complement strand
GGGAGCCCAGAAGAAAGATGAAAGCGAGGCCGGCGCGGGTCCGGCGAAGCCTTCCATGGAGAACGTGAGCGGCGAGTCCGGATCTGTCGGAATGCCCGGCTCACTGACATCGAGCTTGGCGCGCATGGCGGTGCGTCCGCTGTAGCGGTGCGACTGCCTGGGTATCTTGACGCCTGCGATGCGGAAACTGGCCAGCGGCGCCGCGTCCCGAATGCCGTGCAGCACGGGGAAAAAGGCGGCCATGTCGGTGATAATCGAGTCAATGTTCGGCCAGTGGCCTTGCGGCCATTTGCCCGCAGCGGCACCCAGGTCGCGCAGCCATCGCCAGCCCTCCTGCACGTCGCCCGAGGGCATGAACACCTGGATGCAGCGCTGGCCGCGTCCCTCGCAGTTCACCAGCGTTCCGTCGCCTTCCGCAAACGTGGCCGCGGGCAGGAAGTAGTCCGCCCTGGCGGCGGTGTCATGCAGCGTGTGATCAATCAGGATAACCTGTTTGGCCGAGCCGAGCAGCATATCCACAAACGCGCGATCCGCGCGCCGGTACAGGTCGTTCTCAAGGATGATGACCACTTCGGCGCCGCCCGCGGCAACCGCGCTCGCCGCGTCCTCCAGCGACCCGCCGCCCAGCAGTCCCGCGCCGAGGGTGTTGCACTCCGGCAGGATCAGTGACAGTCCGGCGCGGCGTGTCCCCGTGGACAGGGCGTTGGCCACGGCCGCCGCCGCGGACAAGACGGGCTCACTGTTCAGCGATGTTCCGGACACCACCAGCGGCCGTTCCGCCGCAGCCAGCATCGTCGCGATATTCTCCGCCAGTCGCCGCACGTCCTCAGCCAGGTCGGTCACTTCGGGAGCCTTCGGATCAAGCAGGTGTGCGATTGCGCGGCCCAGCCGCGCAATGTCGTCCGGCGCGGCGCGGAAGGTTTCCGTGGCGATGTCATCCAGACGTGTCGCGTCGGGTGCGGCGATGAAGAAGGGTCCCTTCCGGTCCTGAAGCGCCACGCGCAATGCGCCGTCGTTCCAGTCGGGGATGCCCATGGACGCGACAGACTTGATGGGCGCATTCAGCACGGACTGGCGCAGCGCCAGCGCGATGCGCGGGGCGGTGTTGGTGACGTCCTCACCCAGCACCAGCACCGCATCAGACAGCGCCATCTCACGCATGGAGGGCGTCCGCGCCGGACCGCGTTCGAGCAGATGAATGGCCAGTTCCGTCAGCGCCTGGTGCGGCGCGGTGACACCGGCGAAGAAATTGTCGGGACCGACCAGTTCACGCAGGGCATAGTTCGATTCCAGCGAGGCGCGGGGCGAGCCGATGCCGATGACGCGCGTGTCCCCGGAAAGCAGCGCGGCGATGCGCGGCAGCGCCAGTGCGCCGGCGGCCGGAATCCAGGCGCCCGGCTCGGCGCGGCGCATGACGACCCGCGCGCGGCGGCCTTCGTTGACAAACTCGTAGCCGTAGCGTCCCCGGTCGCACAGGAAATAGCCGTTGACCTCGCCGTTGTAGCGGTTGCGTATGCGGCGCAGCGTGCCGTAGCGCTCGCCGGGCGTGATGTTGCAGCCCGCGCCGCAGTGAACGCAGATCGACGGGGCCGTCTGCAAATCCCAGCGGCGCGTGTAGTGGCGCTTTTGCGTCTTGTCGGTAAACACGCCGGTGGGGCAGACCTCGACGAGGTTGCCGCTGAACTCGCTCTCGAGCGCGCCGTCGGCGTGGCGTCCGAAATAGACGCGGCTGTTCACACCGTGCGCGTCGAAGTCGCGTCCGCCCGCATAGTCCCGGTAATAGCGCACGCAGCGGTAGCACTGGATGCAGCGGTTCATCTCGTGGTTGATGAACGGGCCGAGGTTCTGGTTGCGGTAGGTGCGCTTGGGGAAGCGGTGTTCGCGGTAGTTGTGGCCGCACATGACCGTCATGTCCTGCAGGTGGCATTCGCCGCCCTCGTCGCACACGGGGCAGTCGTGCGGGTGGTTTGTCATGAGCCACTCGATTACGCCCTTGCGGAACGCCTTCACCTCCGGGTCTTCCAGCGAAATGCGCGTGCCGTCAGACGCGGGTGTCATGCAGGCCATGACAATCCGCCCGCGCGTGTCCTGTTCATTCTGGAAGAGCTTGACGGCGCACTGGCGGCACGCGCCCACCGACCCCAGCGCGGGGTGCCAGCAGAAGTAGGGCACGTTGAACCCGAGCGAGAGGCACGCCTCCAGCAGGTTCAGCCCTTCTCCCACCGTGTGGGGATTGCCGTCTATGTGAATCGTCGGCATTCGGTCAGCTCCAGGGACACCGCTTCTCGCGGATATGGCGTTCAAAATCGTCGTGGAACAGTTTCAGGCCGCTGCCCAGCGGCTCCATCGCGCCGGGCGCGAGCGCGCAGTAGGTCATGCCGGGGCCCAGCGCGGTGACGTGCCGTGCCAGGTGAACCATGTCAATGGGTTGTCCTTTGCCGCGCTCCATCGCTTCCAGAATCTTCTCGACCCAGGGAAGCCCTTCGCGGCAGGGTGTGCACCACCCGCAGGATTCGGAAGCAAAGAACCGTATTAGGTTGTGAACCATTCCCACCGGGCAGGTCTGGTCGTCCAGCACAATCATCGTTCCCGTGCCCAGGCGGCTGCCCTCACGGGCAACGGCATCGAAATCCATTGGAACATCCAACTGCGATTCCGGCAAAAAGTCGGTGGAGGCGCCGCCGGGAATGAAGGCGCGCAGTTTCAGCCCGCCGCGCATGCCGCCCGCATGCTCCTCCACGATCTCGCGGGCCGGCGTGCCCATGGGCAGCTCCCACAGGCCCGGACGTTTCACCCTGCCGCTCACACCGTAGATCTTTGTGCCGCTGTTGGGCGTCAGGCTCAGGCCCTTGAACCAGTCCGCGCCGTTGTTCAGGATGTGCGGCAGGTTGCAGAGCGTTTCGACATTGTTCACGATGGTCGGCTTGCCGCGCAGGCCGCAGACCTGCGGGAACGGCGGCTTGGAGCGCGGGTTGGCGCGGCGGCCCTCCAGCGCGTTGATGAGCGCCGTTTCCTCGCCGCAGATGTACCGCCCCGCGCTGGCGTGCAAATGCACTTCAAGGCTGTAGCCCGAGCCTGCGGCGTTCCTGCCGACCAGCCCGGCATCCCGCACTTCGGCGAGCGCCGCCTTCAGGCGCTGTTCGGCGAGCACGTATTCGCCGCGCAGGAAGATGTAGGCAATTTCGGCCTGGATGGCGTAGGCGGCGATGATGACGCCCTCTACAAGCTGGTGGGAGATCGGAAGAGCACACGTCTGAACTCCAGTCAC
>CALDSM010000179.1 GCA_937923585.1 uncultured bacterium | reverse complement strand
AGACTGAAACATCGGTTCATGCCCAGCCGGAATATCTTGAAGGTGACAATCGCCGAGAGCGCAAGCACAAAAGCCAGCAGCCACTTGACGGCAACCCAGGAAACGCCGAAAACGCCCCACACCACCCCCACGAGAACCACCAAATAGATGTGCATGGACTGGAGCGGATCGCAGGCAACAGCCTGAATCTTGTCCTGCGGCAATGGACCGGAAAAGCTCCCCCGCTTGAAATCGAAAAACTCTTCCATCTCGGGCGTCGGAAAACTCCGGACATTGATGAGTCCCTGGCCGCAGGCAAAGAGGGCGGATGGCAAAAACAAAGACGAAGACTCGTGAAAATCCATGCCAATCTTGTTCTTGGAGTGGTTCAGGGCTGCAACCCCGGCAGACAGGGATATGACAGACAATACGACTACTGCCGCACACCCCGAGGCGAAGTACCGATTGCACACTGCCTTCGAGAAGAACCGCTCGCAGGCACCAATGAAAGACCCTACGAAAGCCTTCATGCCCAATCCCAGTCCCAACGTCGAAAACTGACCGAGGGCTGACCCTGCCCGCAAGACACCCCGCACCAAAACCAAGCCTCTCACCACAGAGGCAAGCGGAAGCATCTCTTGAACTCACCCGGACAGAGTCTAGCACTGAGGCAGATGGCCGCGCACATTTCCCGCAGGCTGCCCGACAAGCCGAAAAGCCGGCCCCGCGAAGCCAAGCCCCAAAGCGCGCACAAGGCGAACCACCCCCTTCTGTTGCGGCATGGTCTTCGGACCATGTCACTCTTCCGACCGCAGGTCTCCTGCTCACGGCCGACATAACTTGACTCGCCTCCGTGTCGAATCTATGATTCTCTCCATTCGCAAACCCACAGAGACAGACACCATTTACCATGACAAACAACCCGTTCCCGGAATATCTTGGCCGTTACCAAATCGTGCGCGAGCTCGGCCGCGGCGCGATGGGGGTGGTGTATGAGGGGCAGGACCCGCATATCGGGCGGCGCGTGGCCATCAAGACCGCCCAGCGCGAGCTGATTACCGGGCCTAACGCCTCGCCGGACCTCTTGGAACGCTTCTTCCGCGAGGCCCGCGTGGCGGGGATGCTGAACCATCCCAACATCATCACGGTCTATGACGCCGGGGAACAGGACGGCACGGCGTTCATTGCGATGGAATACATTGACGGCGTGGACCTCGGCTCGCGCATTGCCCAGGGCCCGCGCTTCTCCGTGCAGGAAGCGGTGGAACTTGCCGCAACCCTCGCCGAGGCGCTCGCCTTCGCCCATGAGCAGGGCGTCATCCACCGCGACGTCAAGCCCGCCAACATCCTGCTCCCAAAATACGGCCCCCCGAAACTGGCGGACTTCGGCATTGCCCGCGTGCTCGATTCCACGCTGACGCAGGAGGGATCCCCCCTGGGCACGCCCAGCTACATGAGCCCCGAACAGTTCACGGGCCAGGCACTGGACGGGCGTTCGGACCTCTTCTCGCTGGCCGTCATCCTGTACGAACTGCTGGCGGCGGAACGCCCCTTCACGGGTGCGGCGCTGCCCACGATCATGCACCACATTCTCAAGACGGACCCGGTGCCCCTGCATCAACTAAACTTCTCGCTGGGCGAAACGCTCAGCGCGGCCATCATGAAGGCCCTGGCCACAGCCCCGCAGGACCGGCATCCCGACGGATACGCCTTTGCGGCGGCCCTAAGAACGGCCGTCCCGATGACCTCAGAAGCGCCCACCTTTCCGGACCCGCACGAGGAAACGGCCCGGATGAACCCCAAGGGATTCTTCGCAGACGGCGCGGCGCTTCCGCCAGAACCCCGCCCCGGCGTTCGCGAAACGGTCCCCGGCCGCCGCCCCAGTTTCCCGGACCGCCTCGGTCAAGACTCCGGAAACCCGCTTCAAGACGACACCGATGTCGTGGCAACGACCGCCCGACGGCATCACCGGGGCGGCCTGGGATTGCGCGACGCCGCACTGTGGCTGTTGCTCGCGGTGGTCGTCGGGGGACTGTTCTACTTCAACCAACAGCCCGTGCGACAGCCCGCTCCCGGTGCACCTTCGCAGTCTGCGGCCCCCGGCACACCGCCACCCGCCGCCCCCAGTGTGCGTCCACCCACGCCCAAGGCGCAACCTGCGGTCTCCACCGCGCCGAGTGCGCCCCCAGCCGCCGCCAAAGCACCGCCTGCTGCCGCCGTCCCGCAACCAGTTCCCGTAAAGCCCATGCCGACCACAGTCCCCGAAGCACCGTCCGCCCCGCCCAAGACGCCGCCGGCCGATGCGGTCTCACCGCCGACCACGCCTGAAGCGCAGCCTGCCGAAACCACCGCACCACCATCCACCGGAGAGGCGCCTGCCTCCGCCGTTGCGCAGCCCTCCCCTCCCACCGAAGCGCCTGCTCCCGCGGCTGTACCACCGGTCGCCCCCAGCGACCCGCCTGTCGGTGTCACCGTGGAGCCATCCACTCCTGAAGAACCCCCGCCACCCGCCCCCAGCGAACCGCCCAACGTGGTTTTGGACACGCCGGGTGACCCTGTGGAACATCCCAAACTCAAAGTCAGCGTGTATGCCACCGCCGAGGACCGGGTGTATCTTGAATACCAGCAGATCCTGAACGGGCAGGGCAACACGGATGATTATATCCGCACTGCATTGGCCTCGGGCCGTATCCAGCCGCTGCGCGGTTCGGGATATTCGGTCGTGGTGTATGACCCCGCGAAATTGTCGGAACCCTATTCCACAGAGTCACTTACCGAGGATGGGAACGCCCTCGTACCCATCCCCGAGGGCACCCCGAAGATCAAGTTTGAGGTCCATTCCGGCAAGGAAGTGCTTTTGCCGGTAGAACTTGCCGCGGCTGTCTGCCAGAATTCCCAATCCTTCGTGGTGGTCTGCCCCAACTGCATTCCCAACCCAGGCAATCCGTCCCCGGCACAGTGATATAATGGCACTTACGCGGTGCCAGCCCGGCACCGCCCGTCGCCGCAACGGGAACTCAAAGAGCCTCTTGCGGATACTACCTTCGATGGAGCACTATTGGTTGATTCGGGCACAGACCCGCTGCAACGGTCAAAACGCCTGAAGCGGACCGGAACGGCCCCCCGGCACCCCGTCCGCGGTCACGGCACGCACAGTGAAAGGAATTCCCTGATGGTTCGCTTATTTGCCCGCATGCTGCTCCTTTTCGTGGTGGCATCCCTCGCGGCATGGCCTGCAGCGGCCAACTCGCCCTACAACTACCAGACCGTGGTCATTGACGGCGGCCCAACCAGCATCTCCGATGCTTACCCCCTGGATGACATTGAGCAGGCGGCCATTGGCTACCACCACGCCACCGCCGCGCAGCCGCAGCTCTGGTTCAGTTTCGACGGAAAATATGCAGACAAGGTTCACATCCAAATGGGCGTGCCGCAGTTGGAACCGTACCGCCTGCTCCGCCCGCTGGTCGCCATTGTCGGTCCCGGCATGCCCGCGCCGGACCGTCCCCTGCCCTTCGCCCTTCCCGCAGGCTACGGCGCGCTGATCTACGACACGGCGGCGCAGTCCGTGGAGAATTACAAAGAGTCCTACACCGGCACGCAAAGTTGGCGGTTCTCGGCGGAGGATTTCCATATTCCGGCATCCGGCGCCTGCTACATCGTGGGCTTCACCCCCCACGGAGAAGCGGGCAAATTCTGGATGGCCGTGGGCGAGAAGCACAGTTTCCGTTTCGCCGACCTCCTGACCATCAACGGAACCACCCGGAAGATCTGCGCATTCTTTGAAATCACCCCCTTCACGGGCGTTGTGTTCTGGAGCCAACTGCTGTTCGGGTTCTTGGCGGCCTTCCTGGCCGTCGTCGCCGTTTCACCGCGCTGACCGACGCCATGCCCCCCCTGGCCGGATATCTGCGCAAGCATCGCGGCACCATTCTGACCGCGCTTCCGGGAGTACTTCTGGCCGTTGTGGCCACATGGTGGTTCCTCTTTAGCGGAGCCGG
>CALDSM010000178.1 GCA_937923585.1 uncultured bacterium | reverse complement strand
TACGAGATCTGATCGTGACTGGAGTTCAGACGTGTGCTCTTCCGATCTTCGGTGCTCTCATCCACGAGCACGCGCATCTCCTCCAGCGAGGTGAACAGGATGCGCACATCGCGGTCCTCTCCGCCGAAAAGGCGCAGCAGGCTCTGTGACATCCAGTTCACCGGGACCGCAACCGGGGCGAAGACCCAGTAGAAAAGACGCATGACCGGCATGAGCCCGAGGGCAAGGCGCGTCGCATGGACGCGGAACATGCTCTTGGGCAGCACCTCGCCGAAGATGAGGAACAGGGGCGTGGCCACGATGGTGGCCCAGGTGCCGCCCAACGCCGCGGTCAGGGTGATGGTGCCGATGACCAGCACCACGTTGTTTCCCACGAGCAGCGTGGCGATGAGCCGTCCGGGGCTGTTCTGCTGGGCCATGAGCCGCCCGGCGGCGGCATTGCCCTCCTTCTCGGCCAGATGGCGCACGCGGATGGGGTTGCTGGAAACGAAGCCGGTCTCGTAGCCGGAAAAAAGGGCGGACAGCGCGAGCACCGCGCCCACAATCAGAATGACAGTCAGGGCGCTCATGTCCCGCCCTCCCCGTCGTCCGGTTCAAGCGGACAGTCAATAAGCACGCGGGTCACGCGCTTGTCGCGCACCTGCTCGATGCGGAAAAGCACTCCGGCATAGGTGATTTCATCGCCCGCCTCGGGAATCTTCTCCGACTGGGACATGAGGAAACCGGCAACGGTGGTATGTTCTTCGTCCTCCACGGCGACGCCGACCAGTTTCTCCAGGTCCTCCAGCGGCAGTGCGCCGTCCACACGGTACCGGCCCGCGCCAAGCGTCTCGCAAAGCGTCTCGACGCCGTCGTCCTCCTCGCCGATGTCGCCCACCACCTCGCGCAGCGCATCCTGCAGCGTCACAAGTCCGCGCGTGCCGCCGTACTCGTCCACCACCAGGGCCAGGTGCGAGTGCAGGCGCTGCGCGGTCTTGAGGAATTCGGAGAGGGACATGGTTTCGGGGACGAAGTGGGCCGGACGGGCCACCTCCCGGATGAGCGTGTCCATTTTGCCCGCCTCAACCAGTGGCAGCAGGTCCTTGGCGTACAGCACGCCGACAATGTCGTCAAGGTCGTCCCTGTAGACGGGCATGCGCGAGTACTCGTGCTCGCGCACCAGTTCCAGCGCCTCGGCGGCCGTGGCCGTCGCGCCAATGGCTATCATGTCCGGGCGCGGCACCAGTATTTCGCGCATGACGGTGTCGGAGAACTCAATGATCCCCTGGATCATCTGCCGCTCCTCCTCCTCGATCACGCCCGAGGCCCTGCCGTCCTCCAGCACCAGTTTGAACTCCTCGTCGGTCATGAACGGGGCGGGGGGCAGTTCGGAGAACCGGGTGACGCGGAACAGGAAGGCCACAAACGACAGGATCACGGCCCGCAAAGGGCGCATGGCGCGGTCAACAACAAAGACCGCCGGGGCCGCCGCCTGGGCAAAGACGGCGTTGTGGCGCATGACCATGACTTTGGGAAAGACCTCGCAGAACAGCAGCAGCAGGGCCGTTGTTCCCGCCACCGAAAGGGCATAGGCCCGCGCCGTGGACATAAGAAAGGAACGCTCAAACATCTCCGCCATCGGCTCGCCGAGCACCGTGCCCAGCAGCACGTTGACGATGGTGTTGCCCATAAGCAGCGTGGCGAGCAGCGCACCGGGCTGGTCCATGTTTCGCGAAGCCAGCCGGGCAAGCGCCGACGCGCTCTCCCCCATCGCGCGCAGCTTCACCTTGTGCAGCGAGAAATAGGCCACCTCACTGGCCGAGAAGAACGCCGAACATCCGCCAAGCGCCGCGGCGATCATTAGCAGGTTGGGGGTGAGAATGGTGAACCAGGGGACTGCGGCCCCCGAAGCCGCGTCGTCCCCCGCGACAACGCGCCCGGCACCTGCGGCGGCCGCGCCCGCGGCAAGGCCCAAACAGGCCAGGGCAGCCGCCCGCAACCGCCTACTTCGGGACACCTCACCGCCCGCGTCGTCGGACGCCGCGCCACCCGCGCAGCCCGTGCCTTCGCGGTGCGCCGGCATTTTCCCCTTGCGCTTCAGCAACGGTGTTTCTCCTTGTGCCATGCCGCGTCGGGAGCGACGCCCAGGTAGCGGGCCTGGAGTTCCAGCATGCGCTTCTTGCCTTCCCCATCGGCATGGTCACACCCGAGCAGGTGCAGCAGACCGTGGCAGAACAGCAGGCGCACTTCGGCGCGCATGCGCGCCGGATCACCGCCGCAGAACCGCTCGACCGTCTCCAGGGAGATGACGATGTCGCCCAGCGCGCGCACCCCGCCGGCTGCGCCCTCCCCCTCCTGCGCAAAGGACAGCACGTCTGTCGAGCCCTTCTTCTTGCGGTATCGCCGGTTCAGGTCGGCGATGAAGGGGTCGTCGCAGAACAGCACGCTGAGTTCCACGTCGCCCGCGACGCCCTCGCCCGCGAGCACCCGGGCGGCGATGCGCCCGAGCACGTCCCTGCGGTGCAGGCCCCGGCGCGTGGATTCGTTTCTCACTTCAATGGATGCCGCCATAACCCTATTTTCCTTCCATTGGCTTTGCCGCTTCAAGCGCGGAAGGCAAAACCGAGGCAAGATTCGGGTACCTTATACGCCCGTGCAGCGCGCCCATGACGCCGCGCACCACCACGTCCTCAATGACATGAAGCTGCCGCAGCGTCAGGTTGCACTCGTCAAACTGGCCGTCGCCCACACGCATGTCCATGATGCGCCGGACAAAGGCGCGCACACTCCCCTCACTCTGGTCGTCCAGCGCGCGCACCCCCGACTCCGATGCGTCGCATATCATCAGGATGGCCGTTTCCGGCCGCTGGGGGCGCGGGCCGGGATAGCGGTACTCCTCCTCGCGCACATTCTCCGCGCCGTACCGCTCGACGGCCTGCTGGTGAAAGTAGCCGACTTTCAGCGTGCCGTGGTGCTCCAGTATGCCCCTGACAATCGCCTCGGGCAGGCGGTGCTTGCGGGCCAGGTCCGCGCCGTGCAGCACGTGCTGGCGGATCACCGCCGCGCTCTGTTCCGGCGGCAGGCTGTCGTGAACGTTGACCCCCTGCTGGTTCTCCGCGAACATGGCCACGTCCAGCGTCTTGCCGATGTCGTGATAGTAGCCGGACACGCGGGCCAGCAGGCCGTTCGCGCCGATGGCGTCGGCCGCGGCCTCGGCCAGCTGGCCGATCAGCAGGCTGTGCGCATAGGTGGCCGGCGCCTTCATCGCCAGTTCACTGAGCAACTGGTTGTTCAGGTCCGAATACTCCAGCAGCGTGATGTCCGTCGTCAGGCCAAACAGCCGCTCCAGCGGCGAGAGCAGCCCCGGCACGGCCACAATGCAGAAGCCGCCGTTCAGTGCCACCAGCAGCACGCGCCGCAGAAAGGACTCGGCGAACAGCGACTCGGTCGAGAGAATAACGGCCACCATGGCGGTCACGCCCGCCACAGAGGCCACCAGCGACGCGGCGGTCATGTCACTGCGCCTGCGCACGCGGCTCACGCTGAACGCGCCCGCCACCGACATGGCCGCGGCCACGAGCATGAGCCGCCAGTTGTACTGGAATTGCGCGGAAACCAGGCCGGCCGCGATGCCGCTGAAGAACACTGCGAACGGCGCATTCACCAGAATGGCGCACAGAATCGCCGTGGCAGCCACGGGCACCACAAACCCGGTGGGCTCAAAGTAGGAGGCCAGACGCCCGGACACAAGCACAAGGCACAGCAGCACCAGTGCCACCTCAAACGCCTTCCGCCCGCCGACGCCGGGCCGCACGCCGGCCGGATCGCCCGCCAGCAGCAGGCTTCCGCGGTGCAGGCCAAGAAATGCCAGAACCATCAGGATGCCGTGGGCGGCGATGCTGTTGATCATCCGCTGAAGCGGCCGCTCCTCGTGCCGGACGATGGAGAGATAGGTCTCCACGTCCGAGCGGGACTGGCGGGTCCAGCGCTTGTGGCGATCCTGAATGATTTCGCCCGCCTCCACCTCTTTCATCACCGGCGGAACCGACTCGGCCGCGCGCGCCTTGGCCGAAACGGTGGCCACCTTGTCCTCCACCAAAGTGGGAACCAGCAACGGCTGCACCATACCCATGACCGCCTCGCGGATGCGCGTCCAGTCCACCGGCGCGGCGCCGGCCGACTCTGTGGACTTGGCCATGTCCGCAAGGCGGGCACCCAGCGCAACGGCCGCCTCCTGCGGGTCCGGCGCCGAACCGTATTCGACCTCGTTCGGCGCGGGCGCATTCTCGGCGACGGACGTCCCGAGAATCACCACTTTGCGGCGGCGCTGGTCCGCAGACAGCCCGCTCGCGCGTATGCCGGCACCGAGCGCCGTCTGCAGTTCCTCCATCGCCAGCGTGCCCAGCCGGTCCGACTCCGTGAAGGTCAGGGGTTCGGGCGTGTCGGGCTTGAGTGCGCCCACTTTCAGCGGCGACGGCGGTTCAGCCTGTCCGGCGGTTTCCTTTGGCGCCTCAAACATACGCTCCGGAAGGCTGTTCCGGTCGGGCAGCAGCCACTGAAACACCACTTCCGCGTCGGGCAGGCGGTCGCCCCCAGCGCGCTGCCTGAGCCGGGCCGCCAGCGATGTGACGGCGCGCTCCGCCGTCAGCCAGGCATCCTGGTCCTGCGTGGACTCGCGCAGCGCAGTTATCACCGCCTGCTGCACTTCTGGCCGGTATTCCCGAAGCTGGCTGATGCTTTCCCGCAGGACGCGCGCCTGATCGTTGACCACGCCCAGGTCCACCCGCAAATGATCGGGCACCTTGGCCATGGCCGCGTCGCGCGCCTCCTGCGTGCGCTGCTGGTCCATGGACTCAAAATAGAAACCGGCGCGCACTTCCTTGCTGGACACCGGCGCCTCGAAGTCGGAGGAGGACAGCGTTTCCTGCTCGGGTTCGCGGGTCAGCGCCACCACACAAAGCAGAAAGGACACCGCAATGAAGCCGCGCCTCACCCAGCGCTGCGTCGCGGACGGCCCTTTGCCGTTGCCGGAACCGGCCCCCTCCGCGGCGGAGGACAGGCCGTTTGTGCCGTTTTTCACGTCCATCATCCCTCGCGCCCGGACCGGCCGCCGCGATGCGGCGCTCGCGCCCCCTCCACCTCATAGGCGTTGATGATCCGCTGCACCAGCGGATTGCGCACCACGTCGGCCTTCCCCAGTCTCACCATGCCGATGCCCGGAATGTCCTGCAGAATGTTCCACGCGTCGCTCAGCCCCGACACCGTGCCGGGAGGCAGATCCACCTGCGTCGTGTCGCCCGTGACGACCGCGCGCGAACCCTGCCCAAGCCGTGTCAGAAACATGAGCATCTGGTCCACGGTCGTGTTCTGCGCCTCGTCAAGGATGATGAACGCCTGATCCAGCGTGCGGCCGCGCATGAACGCCAGCGGCGCCACCTCGATGCACTGCTGGTCAATGAGCCGCCGCACCCGCTCCATGTCCACCATGGCGTACAGCGCGTCATAGAGCGGGCGCAGGTAGGGGTTCACCTTCTGCTCCAGGTCGCCCGGCAGGAAGCCGAGCCGCTCCCCTGCCTCCACCGCCGGCCGCGTCAGGATCAGCCGTTTCACCTGCTTGCTCAGCAGGGCCGACACCGCCGCCGCCATCGCCAGATAGGTCTTGCCCGTGCCCGCGGGACCCACCACCAGCGTCATCTCGTGGGAGTGGATGGTGTCGAGGTATTTCTTCTGGCCGCGGGTGCGGGGACGGATATGCACGTCCTCGCGGATGGCGGCGGGGCGCTGCGAAAGCAGCGAGCCCAGCAGGCGCGCATCACTTTCCCGCGCCTGGCTCACGGCGCAGTCCAGATCGTCCATGGTTGGCGTCTGACCCGTGCGCACTGCGGACAGGAGTCCCTCCAGCACGGTCCGGGCAAGCGCGGCATCCTCCTCCTCGCCGATAATCACCACGGTGGCGCCGCGATCCACAATGCGCACCCGCGCCTCATCCTGCAGGCGCCGGCGGAGTTCGCCGTTCTGTCCCAGGAGTTTGATGGACTCCTCCTGGTTATGCAGTTCAATCTCGTGACTCAGGTTCTTTACAGCGTCCTATTCCGGGGGTGGCCCCGGCTGTCCGCACGCCCAGCGGGGCGCGGGACTCCTGCGAACATCGCCGGACCCGCCCTAGAACTCCAATTGTAGCGGAATTCCCCCCCCGTCGCAATGAACGCCCCGTTTCAAACGTGCCCCTCGTGCTCCTCTGCAAATTCGCTGAGGGCCTCATCAATCATCTGCTTGTGCTCTTTCTCGTACAGTTCCCGATCCGCCTGCCGCCGGAATCCGCCCCGGCGCTCATGTGCCCACGGCTCGACCGGTTTTCCCACACGGCGATCCACTCCGCTGCGCCGGTCCTTCTGCCAGATCCCCGCCGCATCCCGGTAGAATCCCGCCTTAGTTTCCAGTACGTCGTCCATCTTGCCGCGTACTCCTTCCGGCTCAGCCGGGTTATGATATCGCTTGAAAGGGCCGCAGAATTGGCGTTGCGCCAGGGTTTCTGCTATAATCATCCCATAGTTTATCAGAAATGTCCGGTTAACCGACTGCAACCCACAAGGAACGCGATTATGGCAGACCAAGTCAAAGCGACCAACATCACGTGGCATCACAGTGAAATCATACGCGAAGATCGCGAAAAGGGCAATGGCCACCGATCCTTGGTGCTGTGGTTTACCGGCCTGTCCGCCTCGGGCAAATCCACGCTGGCGCAGGCCGTGCAGACCATTCTCTTCGAGCGCGGTTGCAAAACCTATGTGCTCGACGGGGACAACGTGCGCCACGGTCTCAACAAGGACCTCGGCTTCTCGCCCGAAGACCGCGAACAGAACATCCGCCGTATCGGCGAGGTGGCCAAGCTGTTCTGCGACGCGGGTGTCATTGTGCTCACCGCCTTCATCTCCCCCTACCGCGCCGACCGCGACAAGGCACGCGAGATCAACGGCGATTCCTTCGTCGAGGTGTATGTGAAGTGCGACTTGGGGGTATGCGAGCAGCGGGACCCGAAAGGCCTCTACAAAAAAGCGCGGGCGGGGCAGATTCCCGAATTCACCGGTATCAGCGCCCCCTACGAAGCGCCGGAAAACGCGGAACTGGTGGTAGACACCGGCGTTGAGAATCTGGAAGAAAGCGCAGCACGCGTGGTGGCCTACCTGGAACAGCGCGGCGTGTTCTCCCTGTAGGGTGCCGTGGAGCGCATCATTAAACGGGGACAGCCAGCTGTTATTATGGACATAAACGTTGTCCCCGTCTAAATCACGATTCTATCCCGTACTCCTTCATCTTGCGCCAGAGCGTGGAGCGCGATATGCCGAGTTTCTTGGCGGCCAGGCTCTGGTTGCCGCGCAACGTCTTGAGCGTTTCGCGGATGTGGCGCTCCTCCGCCGCCTCCAACGGCATGATGTTTCCGTCCGGATCATGTGACAGTGCCAGACGGCGCACCGCGCCGTGACGCACTGTGTCGGGCAGGTCCTGCGCGTGGATCATGTCGCCGTCCGCCATGATGACCGCGTGCGCAATGATGCTCTCCAGTTCGCGCACATTGCCCGGATAGCGGTACTGGCGCAGGTACTGCGCCGAAGTCTCGTCCATCCCCCTCACATTCCTGCCGAACCGCACGTTGTGCTGGGCGATGAAATGGCTGACCAGTGCTGGCAGCGCGTCCATGCGCTCGCGCAGCGGCGGAATGCGTATCTGCACCACGTTGAGCCGGAAGTAGAGGTCCTCGCGAAACGCGTGCTGCTCCACTGCTTCAAGCAGATCGCGGTTGGTTGCCGCAATCACGCGCACGTCCACGCGCCGTGGCGTGTTGGCGCCCACCGGCCGCACTTCCCCGTTTTGCAGCACCCGCAGCAGCTTGGCCTGGGTGATAAGCGACATGTCCCCTATCTCATCGAGAAAGATTGTCCCGCCGTTGGCCTCCGCGAAAAGTCCCGGATTGTCGCGCTCGGCCCCCGTGAAGGCGCCGCGGACATGGCCGAACAGTTCGCTCTCCAGGAGCGCCTCGGGCAGTGCGGCGCAGTTGACCGCCACGAAGGGCCGGTCGGCGCGCCGGCTGAGCCGGTGCAGCGTGTGGGCCACCACCTCCTTGCCGGTGCCGCTTTCGCCGAGCAGCAGCACGGTGCTGTCGGTCGGGGCCACCTTGCGAATAAGGTCTATCACCCGCTGCATCGCCTCGGTGCGGCCCACCAGCTCCTCAAACGCGGTCTGCTCGTAGGCGTCCACCGTCGTTTGCAGCGTCATGTTCTGCGCGGCCTTGTCTGCCACAAGTGCCACATCCGAGGGGGCGCAGTTCCGCGGCAGATAGAAGAAAGCCCCCAGCCGGATGCCCTCAATGGCCCGGTCTATCCGTTCCGGGTCAAACAGAAGAATGAGCCGGGTCGCCGGGTTCTTCTGCAATACGAAGGACACAATGTCCATTGGACTCTCTTCTTCCAGCGCCAGGTCGAGCACTATCACGGCATAGGCGTGCCGCGATGCCAGGCGCAAGAGTCCTTGGGCATCATGACAGCGCTCAACAGAACGACCCGGCCGCTTGAGAAAACGGTCCAACGTCTGCCCATAGGCCAAATCCGCACAGGCCACCAAGATCTTGAACTCTGTTTCTTTCATGTGTCGCATTGAAACACAACCCTTCTTGATGTCGCCTATTGTATCAAAACAATACATGTCGCTTGCAAAATGATGACAGAGACTTCAGTGAGGTTACAGACGGGGGGAAGATACTGCACCGCTATTTAGATTTTATGCCGCCCTTGCATATACAAGCGACTGTTTGTGTGTGTTTTTATCGAAAATAAGCCATCACTGGAGAATGTGCGAATCCCCTTAATGCGGGTTCCCAATCTCAATCCGTTGTTACAGTCAGGAGCTCCCACTTGTTCGCGGTGTGGGGGTGGGTCGGGAGTGCATCATCAATTCGCCGTAAAAATAGCCGTCGTGCAACTGCAGGCGGATGCGGCGGTGGCACACCGGACAGTTGATCTCGCTGTCGGTGGACACCTCGGGATTAAGCCGGATGAAGGTGCTGCAGAAGGGGCACGCGATGCTGCGGGCCTCGTTCTTGTAGTAGTCCTGAAGGACCTCCTCAATCTTCCCCTTTTTGTAGCAGGCCACGAAGGCATTCACCATGTCGGGGTCAAATTGGGTGTTCCTGCCCTCGACAAGCGCCTCAAGCGCCTTTGAGGACGGCATGCCCTTTCGGTAGGGCCGGGTGCTGGTCATGGCGTCAAACGTGTCCGCCACCGCGATCAGCCTGCCCTCTATCGGAATGTCCGCCCCCTTCAGTCCGAAGGGATACCCGGTGCCGTCCCAGCGCTCATGGTGGTAGAGGCAGTAGGGAATCACGGGCTGCAGGAACTTGACGTCGCGCAGCAGGTCGGCGCCCCGCTCGGGATGCACCTTCATCTTGTCGAACTCGTCCTCCGTAAGCTGGTCGGGCTTGCTGAGGATGGCGTTGTCCACGGCAATCTTGCCCACATCGTGCAGCACGCCGCCCATCTGCACCTCGCGCTGCCTGCTTTCGTTCCAGCCCAGCTCCCTCGCCAGTTCCACCGCAAAATTCGTCACCCGCCAGGTGTGGCCGACCGTGTAATGGTCCCGCAATTCAATGGCGTTGGCCAGCACCAGCAGGGTGTCCTGGTAGGACTGCTCCACCATGCGCACGTACTGGGCGTTCTTGATCGCGGTGGCGGCGGGCCCGGCCAGCGCGACCAGCAGTTCAAGGTCACTGTTCTTGAAGGCGTCCGTCATTCCATGGCTGTCCACGTAAATGACGCCCAGCCTCTCGTCCTGGTGGGTCAGGGGCGCGCACATGGCCGACGTGATGTTTTCCACTATGATGCTCATGCCCGAATTGAAGCGGGAATCGTCCATCGCGTTGCAGGTGATGACCGCCTCGCCCTTCTCGAAGACGCGCCGGACGATGGTCGTGCTCACATGCACGCTTTCCGAACCGGTCTTCGAATGGACGAATTCCACCCGCGGGTCCTGGCCCTCCTCCGTCTTGAGCAGGATCACGCCCGTGTCCGCCGGAAGCAGGGAGAACACCTGCTCCATGATGCGCTCGAACACGTCGGACAGTTTCTGCTCGCTCGCGATGGCCTGGTTGGCGGTGTACACGGCCGTGAGGCGCCGCTGGATCTGCCGGAGTTGATCATCGCCCGCGGCCTTCTCGGCCGTCTGGAAGAAGGTGCGGTAAATGTTCTTCGCGTCGCTGGCTTCCAGCACCTCCCCGCCGTCGGACTGGTACACGCGGTGCCTGGCCTCGGTGCCCGCCGAACCGGCGCCCATGTGCGCGGCGCGAAACTGGATGTGCTGCCCGCCAGCGCGAATCACCTCGCCGTCGGCGAGGAGATGCTCGGCCACGCGGCGGCTTCCGATAAAGGTGCCGTTGCCGCTGCCCAGATCCTTGAGCACGCACCCGTGCGGGGTGCGCTCTATCTTTGCGTGCTTGCGCGACACCTGTATGTCGTCAAGCTGGATGACGTTGTCCGGGTTGCGGCCGATGGTAATGTCACCCTCGACGGACACCACATGCCCCTTCATGTGGCCCGTCAGCACTATCAGACAATCCGACTGCATGTACTTCATCTGCCTCCCGCGGGCGCCTGCTCCGCGCCCGCGTCTTGCTGCCATGTCACGCCGCCTTTACTGCCGGCGGCGCCGGGGGGGCTCAGCCTCCCTTGATTGAATCCAGACGGGGCACCGCATAGGTGCCCATGACGAGCTGATCGAACACGCTCTGGTCCGTCGAAAACTCGCGCCCCCTTTCAAGGTCCACCCTGCCCTCCTTGTGAAGGCGGTGCAGGTAGTGCTCGAAGAGCATCGAATGCGAGACGGTCTGCTGCATGCCGACGCGGATCAGGTCCGTGTCGCCGCGCATGATCCCGTCGCCTATCGGCTTGATGTCGTTGAACAGGAATTCAAGCGCGGGGATGCGCCCGCCGCCGGGCTTGGGCACCAGGCGCTGGCACATGACGCAACGCAGGCAGTCCCGCAACTGCAGGCGCACCAGGTCGCGCTCGGTCGGCTCGAAGAAGCTCACGATCCGGTTGGGCACCTCGGAGCCCGTGTTTGAATGGAGCGTGCTGATCACCAGATGACCCGTCGCCGCCGCGTTGATCGCGGAGCGGATCGTGTCCGCGTCGCGCATCTCGCCGATGAGAATGACGTCGGGGTCGTGGCGCAGCGCGCCGCTGATGGCCTCGCCGAAAGAGTCCACGTCCACGCCGAGGCTTCGCTGCGAGATGATTGACTTCTTGTTGGCATGCACGTACTCGACCGGGTTCTCTATGGTCAGGATGTGCACCGAACGGTTGGCGTTTATCCAGTCCAGCAGCGCGGCCACGGTCGTGGTCTTGCCGCTGCCGGTCATGCCCGTCACCAGGATGAGCCCCCGGTGCGTTTGCGCCAGGTGACGCATCTGCTCGCCCGGAATGTTCAACTCCTCGAATGAGGGTATCTTTTCGGGCAGGAACCGGAACGTGCAGTGGGGCGCACCGCTCTTGATGAACGCGGACACCCGTGCGAAGCCGACGCCCGCCTGGTGAAAACTGAAACTCGTCTGCTTGTACCGCTCGAACTCCCCCCAGTAGCTCGGCGGCGCCATCTGGTGTATGAGGTCGTTTATTTGACACCCGGACAGCGGCGCGAGCATTTCCGAGTGGCGGGTGTCATTGTCAATGCGGAACACGGGGTTGAGCCCGGGTGACAGGTGCAGATCGCTGGCCTTGTACTGCACCATCGCGTGAAACAGCATCTCCACGCTGGTGGGCTCCAGGTGGAAGTCAGCGCCCTCGGCCTGCCAGACCTCGGGCCACTGCACGGTGATGCTGGTCTTGTTCAGCGCCTCGAAGACATCGTGGGAGAATTCCCGTCCCTGCGCGGGGC
>CALDSM010000177.1 GCA_937923585.1 uncultured bacterium | reverse complement strand
GATCTGATCGTGACTGGAGTTCAGACGTGTGCTCTTCCGATCTCCTCGGCGGTGAATTCGGCAAACTGGTCCCCGGCTCGTTCACCGACGAGCCGCACCTCAAGGGCGCGGGCGACATCCACTGGACGCCCGACCTTGCGGAGCAGTTCAAGGCGCGCTGGGGCTATGAATTTAACGCGGGGCTGCCCCACCTGAACGACGACTCGGCCAAAGCGCGCGAATTCCGGCACAACTACTTCCAGGTGATTAACGACCTGTTCGTGGACCGCTGGGCCAAGCCGTACTACGAGTATTGCGCGAAGAACAACCTCGAGTTCACCGGCCATTACTGGGAGCACAGTTGGCCCGGCTGCGCGTCGGTTCCGGACAACATGGCCATGGCCGCCTGGCAGCAGCGGCCCGGCATTGACATCCTGTTCAACCAGTACGACGAGGGCGTGCACGCGCAGTTCGGCAACGTGCGCGTCGTGCTGGAACTGGCCAGCGTGGCCAACCAGACGGGGCGGCAGCGAACGCTCAGCGAGACATACGGCGGCAGCGGCGCCGAGATGACTTTCCAGGACTACAAGCGCATCGGCGACTGGGAGACCGTGCTCGGCGTGAACACCATCAACGAGCACCTGTCTGACGTGACGATCCGCGGCGCGCGCAAGCGCGACTATCCGCCCACCTTCTCCTACCACTCGCCGTGGATGGCCGAGTACCACGTGCTGGTCAGCTATTTCTCGCGCGTGTCCTACGCGCTGTCGCAGGGCAAACAGATCAATCCGGTGCTGGTGCTTAGCCCGACCACGACGGCGTGGATGCACCACTTCGAGGAGACCAAGACGCTGGAGGCGCTGGGGAACAGCTACCAGGCGTTGATTGTGCGGCTCGCCAAGGAGCAGCTCGAATTCGACGTGGGCGACGAGCACATCATGCTGGAGCGCGGGGCCGTGGTGAAGGACGCCGCGGGCAGGCCCGCGCTGAAGGTGGGCGAACGGCAATACTCCGTCGTCGTTGTTCCCGAAGGCATGGAGAACCTGAACCGCAAGACCTCTGAACTGCTCAAGGACTATCTCGCCCAGGGCGGCGCCGTGCTGTCCTGCGCCGGGGCCGACCAGCCGTCGTGCATTGACGGCCGCGCGGATGACGCCTGCAAGGCGCTGCGCACCCAGCCCGGCTGGCAGGGCGTGGCGCCGGAAGCGGTGGGCGCAAAGGCAACCGCACTGTGCAAGCCCGCAACACAGGTCGTGCTTGACCCGGCCAACAAGGGCATTATCTACCACCACCGCCGCCAGATGAGCGACGGCGACCTCCTGTTCGTCACCAACACCAGCAACGACGTGACCGCTTCGGGCACGGTTGTCTCCGCGATGGCCAAGGGCGTGCGCGAGGTGAACCTCGAAACGGGCGCGATTGCCGCGCGCGCGTTTGAAACGCAGGCCGACGGCCAGATTGCCGTGAAATTCACGCTGCCCGTCTGCGGCAGCATGATGCTCCTGCTCGACAGGGAACCCGTCGCCGCGCCCGCAGTGCCCGCGCCGGGCGAGCGCAAGTCCGTGCCCGTCAAGAACATCACGGCGAAGCGCATGGACGACAACAACCTCATCCTTGACTATGTGGACGTGACCGCGGGCGGCGAAACGCTGAACGGAGTCTTCTGGCGCAAGGCCGCCGAACTCAGCTTCACGAAGAACGGCCTGCGCGGGAACATCTGGGACCATGCGGTGCAGTTCGGCGACGAACTACTCAAGACGCCTTTCGCGGCGGACAGCGGCTTTGAGGCCACCTACCATTTCACCGTCGAGGGCGCGGTGCCCGCGCGGCTCTTTGCCGTGATCGAGCGCTCCGACCTGTACACGGTCACCTGCAACGGCACACCCGTCACGGCAACGCCGGGCGAGTGGTGGCTGGACCGCGCCTTCGGCAGGATTGACATTGCCAAGGTTGCGAAAGTCGGTGAGAACACGCTGACCATCAAGGCCGCGCCGATGAACGTGTTTCACGAACTGGAGGCCGCGCACATCGTCGGCGACTTCTCGCTCAAGGCGGCGGACAAGGGCTTCGTGATCGTGGCCGCGGCGCCGCTGGCGCTGGGCGACTGGACCAAGCAGGGGTTGCCGCTCTACGGCCATCGTGTATCCTACACGGCAGAGTTCAAGGCGCCCAAGGGCGGGCGGTGCATCGTGTCGCTGCCGTCTTGGCAGGGCGTGGTGGCGAAGGTGCTGGTGAACGGCAGGGACGCGGGCTGCATCTACCGCCAGCCGATGGAATGCGACGTGACCGACCAGGTCGTGCGCGGCAAGAACACGGTTGAGGTGATTGTCTACGGGTCGCTGCGCAACACGCTCGGCCCGCACCTGGGCAACAAGGAAACCGGCATAACGCATCCCGGCTCGTGGAACAACGCGCCCGAGTCGCCGCAGCCCGCGGGCGGCGAATACTTCTCGGTGCCATACGGATTGACGGCGCCGCTGGAGGTTTTCAGCGCGGTATAGCAGGGTTGACCGCAAGCGCACGGGTCTCAGGTCCCCCCTGGAGGGGGGGGCCCGAAGGGCCGGGGGGTGTATGCCTTCGCACAGGAATTTCTCCGCGTGGGAACATACACCCCCCGGCCCTTCGGGCCACCCCCCTCCAGGGGGGACCAAGAACATGCCTGTCCAAGGATTGGCAGATGGCAATACCAGACGCATCGCGTTGATCCGCTTGAGCGGCTCGGCTAAAGTAGACGCGGCATCTTACCGCGTTCGGGTTTGACTTTGTACGGCATAGGAACGAGGAGGCACGGATGATGACGAAACGGAAGTTGCGCGTGCTGGTACACGGCGCGGGCTGGGTGTCGGGCGAGCACATCAAGGCGTTCAAGAACAACCCGCACGCGGAAGTGGCGGCCATTTCAAGCCGCAAGCTGGAGAGCTGCAAGGCCCGGGCGGAGGAAGCCGGGCTGGAGGGCGTGGCCTTCTACACCGACTACGACAAGGCGCTGTGCCATGAGGGCATAGACATTGTCTCCGTGTGTACGCCGCAGCAGCACCACGCGGAGAACGTGATTGCCGCGGCGCAGGCGGGCAAACACATTGTCATCGAGAAGCCCATCGCCAACACGGTGGACGAGATGCGCGCCATGATGGCGGCGGTGCGCGAGGCGGGCGTAAAGACCGTCGTGAGCTTCGTGCTGCGCTGGAATCCGCTCTTTGAGACGATCAAGTCCATGATCGCCGACGATTTCGTCGGCGACGTGTACTACACCGAGGCGGACTACCAGCACGACATCGCAGGCTGGTGGAAGGGCTACGAGGACGGGCGCACGAAGGCGCTCGGCGTGAGCGCGATGATGGTGGCCGGCTGCCACACGATTGACGCGGCCCGCTGGTTCGCCGCCAACGGACGGCACGAGGCGGCCGTGCCCGTGGAGGTGTTCGGCTACTCGGGCGGCTACCGCAAGGGGCTGGAGGTGGAGTACGACTATTTCCAGAACACGTGGAAGAAGGCGCCGCCGCTTGAGTACGACGACCTCGAGGTGCTGCTGGTGAAATACAGCAACGGCACCATGGGAAAGATCTCGGTGAACTACGGCTGCGTCATGCCCTACACGTTCCCGGTGGAGGTCTTCGGCACGCGCGGCACCATTCGGGACAACAGGATCTGGTCGCACAAGTTTCCGGGACAGCGCAACTGGGTCGAGGTGCCCGCCATCGCACCGGAAAGCGCCGACGTGTCCCATCACCCGTTCCAGGGGGAGATGGACCATTTTGTCGAGTGCATCCTCAACGGCACGGAGTCGCACTGCAACCTGGCCGACGCAATCCACACCCATTCCATCGCGTTTGCCGCGCTGGAATGTTACGAGACAAAGATGCCGGTGAAGCTGCCGTTTCCCGGGCTGGGATGAACCGGAGAAGGGAAGAACAGTTTAACCACGGAACACACGGAACGACACGGAAAAGAACAGGGCAAGAATCAGCACTGTGTTGCCCCTTTCTTTGCGCTCTTTGCGTTCTTTGCGGTTGAGAGGGAGAAGGGGAACCGCAAAGAACGCAGAGAGCGCAAAGAAAGAGCTGCTTATGGATTGATTGTGCAATGAAACGTGAGAGGAAATGAACATGAGCGAGACACTGGCGATTGATGGCGGAAAGAAATCACTGGAAGGGCCGCTGCCGCCCTGGCCGTGCTTTGACGAGGCGGCGATCACCGCCGTCACCGACACGCTCCGCGGCGGCAAGGTAAACTACTGGACGGGCATGCGGGGCATGGAGTTTGAACGGCGCTACGCCGAATGGCAGGGCTCGCGCTTCGCCATCAGCACCAGCAACGGCACCAGCGCGCTGCACACGGCGCTCGCCGGCCTCGGCATCGGCCCGGGCGACGAGGTCATCGTGCCGAGCTACACGTTCATCGCGACCTCGTTTTCGGTGGTGCAGGCGGGCGCGGTGCCGCGTTTTGCCGACGTCAACCGCGACGACCACTGTATCAGCGTGGAGAGCGTCCGGAAACTGATCACGAAGCGCACCAAGGCGATCATGCCCGTACACCTTTACGGCAATGTGGCCGACATGGACCCGCTGGTGGAGCTGGCCCAGGCGAACGGGCTGCACATCGTCGAGGACAACGCGCAGGCCTTCGGCGGCTCCTACAAGGGTCGGAGCACCGGCAGCGTCGGCACGGTCGGCGCGTGCAGTTTCTGCCAGAACAAGACCTTCACCACCGGCGGCGAGGGCGGCATGGTCACCACGGACGACGAGGAGGTGGCGTGGCGCTGCCGCAGCTTCCGCGACCACGGTTACGACGTGCGCGAGCGGCTGCGCCTGCTCGAAATGGAGCAGAAGCTGCCCTACATCCACAACATGGTCGGCTGGAACTACCGCATGACCGAAATGCAGTCGGCCATCGGCCTCGCCGAACTGGACCGCATGGACAACTGGAACATGCCGCGCCGCCGGCGCAACGCGGGCATCCTGCTGGAGGAGCTGGCGGGCGTTCCGCAGATCCTGCACCTGCCGGTGGACACGCAGGAGCGGCGCAACGGCTGGTTCGTGTTCCCCATCACGCTCGACATTGACCGCATGACCTGCGACATGAAGCAGTTCCTGGCGGCGCTGGGGGCCGAGGGCGCGCCCTGCTGGAACGTGTTCTGGCCGCAGTGCCACACCGAGGGGGCGTACCAGAACCACAACTCCTTCGGCTTCTCGGGCTTCCCGTTCACCTCGAAGGAGTACGCCGACCCCGCGTCGGTGGACTACACCAAGGTCGAGGTTCCCAACGCGCTGTGGCACCAGCCGCGCACGTTCATCACGTTCATCTTCCCGACCTACGAGGAGGCGCACATGCGCGGCATCGCGGCGGGTATCAAGAAGGTCATTGCGGCGTACGCGAAATAGACGGCGTATGCGAAGTTTTCTTCTTGCTCTTGCTCCTAATCTTGCTCTTGCTCAAGTTTGGGGCGGAGCATGGATTTCGAGCAAGATTAAGAGCAGGAGCAAGAGCAAGACAACAGCGGCGGAGGTCCGGTCATGAAAACGAAATGGGCCGTGCTCGGTTCGGCGGGAATCGCCCGCCGCAGAACGATTCCCGAAGGCATCATGAAGGCGGCCAACGCCGAACTTGCCGCGGTGTTCGACGTGAACGCCGAGGCCAACGCGGCGGTGGCGGCGCAGTTTGGTGCGGCCGCCTGCGCCAGCGAGGACGAGCTGCTGGCGTCCGGCGCGGACATCGTGTACATTGCCACGCCGGCCTGGCTGCACTGCGGCCAGGTGCTGCGCGCCGCGGCCGCCGGGAAGCATGTCCTGTGCGAAAAGCCGCTGGGCATGATGGTGGGCGAGGGCACGCAGATGCTGCACGCGTGCCGGGACGCGGGCGTGAAGCTGGGCACGGGGTTCATGATGCGGTTCCACGCCCAGCACCAGGCCGCGCTGCGGCTGGTGCGCGACGGACGGCTCGGGACACCGGTACTGGGCCGGGCGCAGTTGTCCTGCTGGTATCCGCCCATTCCGGGCGCGTGGCGGCAGACGCCCGAGGAGGGCGGCGGCGGAAGCCTGATGGACCTGGGCGGCCACTGTATTGACCTGCTGGAGATGTTCTTCGGCCGCGCGAGAAGCGTCATGTGCATTGCCGATTCCCTGGTCCAGGATTATGCCAGCGAGGACACGGCGCTCGTGCTGCTGGAGTTCGAGTCCGGCGCGAAGGGCGTGGTGGACTGCCTGTTCAACGTGCCCGATGCATCGTCGCGCAACCGGCTCGAACTGTACGGCTCGCTGGGCAGCATTCTGGCCGAAGGCACCATCGGTCAGGGCGAGGCGGGCAGCATGACGGCGCACCTGGAAGACGGAGCGGGCGAATACGCGGCGCAGCAGGAGCGCGGCGCGGACGGCGGATTCCCCATCAACCCCGAACCGGTCAACATGTACCGCGCCGAGGTCGAGGCCTTTTCGCAGGCGGTTTTGGACGGCACCGCGTCCCCGGTCAGCGGCGAGGACGGCTGCTGGAGCCAAAAAGTGCTGGCTGCCTGCTATGAAAGCGCGCAAACCGGCTTCAGAGTTGAACTTAACCGGATTACCTGACGCTCTGGTATGACCGCCACGGTTAAGAAGTAGGTTGTCGTTGCGCGAGACTGGACACGGAGAAACAGAACATGATTCCGCGAAGAACAGGCGAAAAACGGGGACTGACTCGCTTTTCGGCAGTTTGAAAAGCGTGTCTGTCCCTGCTTTTCGCCCACGTGCGTCGCGACTCAGACATGGCAGAGCACGGAGAAGCAGAACATGATTTCGCGTGAAGAACGGCAGGAAATCCTGAAACGCAAACCCCACACCCTGTGGGAAGGCGAACCCCGGCTCGGCAGTGCCTACGGCGAGGACGAGATCGAGGCGGCGGTCGCGGCGATGCGCGACTCGCAGGACGTGGGCCGGGGTTTCTCCGGACCGCAAATCCCGGCGTTCGAGAAGGCGTTTGCGGAATACGTCGGCGTGAAGCACGCCGTCGCCCTGAACAACGCGGGGCCCGGCCTCGACATCGCCATGCGCTGGATCAACCTCCAGCCGGGCGATGAGGTCATTGTGCCGGCCATCAACTTTGTGGCGTCCGGACTGGCCGTGGCCGGTGCGGGCGGACAGGTGGTCTGGTGCGAGGTGGACCCCAAAACGCTGCAACTCGACCCCAACGACGTGGAGCGGCGCATCACGCCGCGCACGCGCGCCGTCATCCCGGTACACATGAACGGGCTGGCCGCGCCGATGGACGACATCCTGGAACTGGCGCGGCGGCACCCGCACGAGAAGCAAGGGCCGCTGAAGGTCATCTGGGACGCGGCTCGCGCCTGTGGGGGTGCATACAAGGGCGAGAAGCTGGGCAAGCGCGGACTGCTGACGCTGTTCTCCTTCCACACCATGAAGAACATGGTGACGCTGGGCGAGGGCGGCATGATGACCACCGACGACGACGACCTGGCCTATTTCTACCGCGGCACCCGCTTCTACGGATATGACGACATGGAACTGTGGGGTTCATCCTACGTGATGAACAAGGTGCAGGCCGCCGTGGGGCTGGTGCAGCTGGGCAAGTTGGACGGGTTCATCGCCGCGCGGCGGCGGCTGGCGCAGGCGCGCAACGCGATGCTCGCCGCCATCCCCGAACTGACGCTGCCCTTCGAGCCCGCCGACTGCACGCACACGTACTACCTCTACACCTGCCTCGTCTGCCCGGAATGGGCCGGTGAGAAGCGCGACAAACTGCTGAGGATGATGGACGAGGTACACGGCGTGAAACTGCTGGTGGCCAACATCCCGGCCTACCAGTCGCACCATTACCTGCGCAGGCACACCGAGGGCCAGTCGCTTCCGCTCTCCGAGGAACTGGGCGCGCGGCTGTTCTGCCTGCCAACGCACCCGGCCATGTCGGACGATGACAACGCCTATATCGCCGCCGCGCTCATTGAATGCATCGAGGCGCTGCGCTGAGCGCGGGGCCGATGGAGGTTTACCCCGTGAACACATCCCAAACACGGCAGCGCAATTTTGGAGTGCGGTGGCAGCGACACCGCTTTGGCTTGCGGCTTATGAAACGCGGACCAGCCAAAGCGGTGTCGCTGCCACCGCACTCCAAATGGTTTCTTCTCGCGTGTGTCTTATGTGCAGCGGTCGCCGCTTGGGGACAGGAGGCAAAGATGACCGCACCGGCGCTGCAAATCACCTTTCCGCGGGACGGAGATGTGCTCACCCGGCATGACGGCGCCGAATCCCCCGACGGGCTTTCCATCACGGTGAAAGGCACCGCCCCCGCAGGTTCCAAGGTCCTCGTGAACAACATTGAGGCGGAGCGTTCCGGCGATGCGTTCTCGTGCGCCCTTCGCATTGCGGCGCAACGCACGTGCATTGTGGCCGAAGCGGACGGCACCCGCGTGGAATCGGAAGTCTTCTGGAACAAGGGAAGCCGCAAGCGCTACCGCTTTTCCGTGGACGACAACATTCAGTTTCTGAAGGACCTGGGGCTCAACCCCCAATCCTATCCGTCCCTGTTCGACCACTGGTATCTTGCCTTCTGGCGCGAGATGCACGAGAAGTACGGCGCCAAGATTCACATCAACATCTATTACCAGACCGACGGCTTCGACCTGTCACAGATGCCCGACACGTGGAAGGACGAATGGCGCGCGAACGCGGCGTGGCTGCATCTGAGTTTCCACGCGCTGCAGGACAAGCCCGACCGGCCCTACCGCAACGCCCGCTACGCGCAGATGGCCCACGATTACGATTTGGTCTGCGGCCACATCCGCCGCTTCGCGGGCAACGAAGTCTTGAGCAACACGACCACGGTGCATTGGGCCGAATGCACGAAAGACGCCGCACTGGCCCTCCACGACCGGGGCATAGAGAACCTGATAGGGATCTTCAGCGTGCACAACGGTGCCTGCACCACGGGCTACTATTTTGCCCCGGAACAGTGCACCTACATGGACAGCCGTCCCGCCTGGCATGACCGCGGCACGGGCCTGACCTTCATCCCCTGCGCCATGGTCGTCAACTCGTTTGCAGTGGAGGAGATTGCCCCGCTTCTTGACAAACGGGCGGCCTCGCCGCACACGGGCGAACTGGTGGAACTGCTCATCCATGAGCAGTATTTCCGGAAAGACCTCGATCTGTACCAGCCCACGGTCTTGGAAAAGGTGCGCACCGCGCTGCAATGGGTTACAGACCACGGCTACGAGCCGGTTTTCTGGAGTGACGGCTTCTTGGGCACGCTGTGATCAAGTCATTGCGAGCGAAGCGCGGCAATCTCTTGCCCGCGATGACCCAAACCCCGGGCCATGGTTCCAAGAGATTGCCGCGCTTCTCTCGCAATGACGCGGAGAAGACCGTCCTTGTGTATGCAACGGCTGAAGTGGTGAAACGACGGAGATGAAGGAAATCCCCATGTCAGGGAAGAGAATCTGGTTGTCCCCGCTGTTGGTCTGCCTGGTGACAGGAGCGGCCCTGCCGCTTCTGTGCCAAACGGCGCCGGCCGTTCGCGTGCTGACCCATGAGTTCACCCAGCTCTTCGCCTGCGTGTCATTCATTGTCATCGCCTTCGCCGCCTGGAAGATGGCGAAGAAGGCAAGAACCTGCCGTCCTGACCTGCCCGACCTGATGGTTCTGCAGGAATCGTTCACATGGTCTCTCGCCGGCCTCCTGGCCTGCGGCTGGACCGCTTTTGCGCTCATGGCGGCGCTCAACGCGGCGGGGCCGCGCTGCCAATTCGCCGGCGGCGCATCATTCTTCTGGATTACATGGACCCCGACGGCACTTCTTGGCGCGGTGCTCGGCTGCATTGCGGGCTGCCGCCGCTGGCGCTGGTGGAAGACGCTCCTGCTGCTTCTGGCCGTCGTCGTTCTGTCCCTGGCGCAGGACGGCATGCAGGGCTGGCGCGGCATGCGTGTTGCGGACCTGCTGGTGGGCGAACCTGTGGCGTTGGACCAGCGCGCGGCCATCGGGGCGTCGCCGTTCCACATTCACCAGAGGCTGTTCATCCTCCTGCTGACTGCCGCCCTGTGGCAATGGGCCGTGTGGCGCGCGCGCCGCACGCAGTCCTGCACATCGGACGACGCGGCGCTGGCGGCGCGCATTGCGCGCAACCGTGCCGCGATTGTCTGGGCGGCGGTTGCCGCGGTGGCGGTGGTTGCCGGCGGCCATGTGGGGGTCGGCTGGGGAAAGGGCGCCATGCTCTCGTACCTGTCCGCCGAGCGGGACACCGGTCATTTTGTGATTCACTATCCGCCCTCCGGCGAGGCGGCGAACAACATCGAGGAGATCTCCGACCATGCCGAGTGGTGCTGGGACCTTCTGTGCAGGCGATGGGGAATCACGCCGCAAAGGAAGGTGGCCCTGTACTGCTTCAACAGCTACAGCGACATGCAGAAGACCACGGGGATGGGCGCGCACGCTGTGGTGCGCAGCGTGTTCGTCAGTTCAGGCGAGGCCACCGGCGACACCATGCTGCACGAGCTGGTTCATGCGCTGCACATTGAACTGCATCCGCGGTGGACCACCATCTTCAACCGGGGTGTTGAGGAGGGCGTGGCCGAGGCCTTTTCCGCGTATTACGCCGACCTGCCGGAGGCGCATCAAAGGGAGGCGGGCGCACTGAAGCACGACCGGCTGCCCAGCGCCACGCAGTTCATGGACCTGCTTGGTTTTTGGACAATCCGCGAGGGAAACGCCTATTCGGCCGCGGGCTCATTCATCGGTTTCCTCGTGCAGCAGTACGGGATGGACAAGTTCCGCGCATTCACAAAGACCCTCGACTACGAAAGGGCGTATGGCTGCGGTCTGGCGGATTTGGACCGGGCCTGGCGCGCGTTTCTCGCCTCCATCCCCGTGGACTTGGAAACACAGCTTCGCGCCGCGGAATCCTACGACACCTCGTTGTGGGGCGAGAGTTACCTGGACTGCGACTGCCCGAAGCTGGGCGACACGGTCGAGAAGCCTGAAAAGCGTGCGCGCAACCTCTGGCTTTCGGGAAACCACCGCGCCGCCCGCGCGGTGTACGAGGAACTGTTCAAGCGGGACGGCAAACCCCGCTGGGCCGGACAAGCGGCGCAATGCCTGTACAAGCTGGGCCGGGAAGAGGAGGCCGTGGCGCTGCTGGAAGGGCAACTGGCGCGCACGGACCTGAAGGAGTTTGACCGGGTGCCCATGCTAAAGACGATGGTCACCTGCCTGATGTCGCTGCAGGCGTGGGACCGGCTGTACCCCAGGCTGGACGAACAGCTTGCGCTGGAAAAGGACGCGGAGGCCCGGAAGGACCGCACCGCTGTCCGTGAGTGTCTCTTCAATCCGGACCTGCGCGGGACGGTTGCGGCGGCGCTGCTCACGGAGGACCCCAACCGGCGCTGTCGGCAGCTAAAAGAGCTCGCGGACCGCTTCCCACAGGACGCACCGCTGCGGCGCGTGTATCTGACGCGCGGCATCAGCACAGACATGCCCCGGCAGGGCCGTGAGATGAAGGCCCGCATTGCCGAAATGATGGACACGGTCAAGGCGGAACCGTCGGCGCTGAAGATGCTGTCGCCGCCCCTGATGATGGCGGCGGACAGGCTTGTTGACAATGGCGAGTATGAACCGGCACGCGAAGTCTATGACGCCGTTTCGGGCCAGGGCGCCGAAGCCATGCAGCGGGCCCGCGTGGAACGGAAGAAGGATTACCTGGCCTTTGTGGCCGCCCGCAAACCGGGTGGTGAACAGGAAGAATGAGATGAAACACGCGTTTGCGCAGTTCCGGCACGTACTGTTTGCGCTGCTGTTGATGATGCCCTGGGCCGTGGCTGGGCAGGATGCGAAGGCACCCCGCTGCATCCCCTACAAACCAGACCCGCCGATTGCCATTGACGGCGAGCTGGGTGACTGGAGCGCCGTGCCCAACGCATGGCCGCTGGCCGCCGGTGTCACGGCGCGTGCAGCC
>CALDSM010000176.1 GCA_937923585.1 uncultured bacterium | reverse complement strand
GCGCAGACGGCCGCCGACGGGGGGATTTGGTACAATACTTCATGTCATCTTGTCTCCGGGTAGATGTTCGTTGTCGATTGTCGGCCGGGGAGAGGGAACGCCCAAACGGGCAGGCATGCTGCTAAACGGGATGGCGCATGTTTACCGCATGCGCCTCGCCAATCGAATCCCCTCCGTTCCCCACGCCCAAACTCGCAAGCGGGCACACAGGCTCCAGTCGAGACACGGCGACGAGACCGACAATCGATACGATATTCTACCCGGAAACTTTCTTCACCGAATCCCGGCTTGTCCCCAAGCCGTGATCAACTCGCAATGACGAGGCTATAAAAGGAGTTACTGTTCATGCCCGACGATTTCTTCGACGCCGAACACCGCATGTTTCGCGACAGCATGCGCAAGTTCGTGGAGCGCGAGATTGTGCCGTATCACGACCAGTGGGAGAAGGACGGCGTGGTGTCGCGCGAACTGTGGCAGAAGGCTGGCGAGAACGGATTTCTCTGCCTCCAGGTGCCTGAGGAATATGGCGGCATGGGGCTGCGGGACTACCGCTACAACATGATTCCCATTGAGGAACTGGTGCGCGTGGGCGCGTCCGGGCCCGGCTTCACCGTACACAGCGACATTGTCGCGCCCTACATCACCAACTACGGTTCGGAGGATCAGAAAGGCAAATACCTGCGCAAGATGGTGTCGGGAGAATGCATCGGTGCCATTGCCATGACGGAGCCCAACACTGGCAGTGACCTCGCCGCGGTGCAGACCACGGCGTTGCACCGGGACGGCGGCTGGGTGCTCAACGGCCAGAAGACATTCATCACGAACGGCCTGTTGAACGACATGATCATCGTCGTGGCCAAAACCGACCCGAATGCGGGCCATAACGGCATCAGCCTGTTTCTCGTGGACAGCGGCACGGAAGGCTACGACCGCGGCGCCAAACTGAAGAAACTGGGCATGCATGCGCAGGACACCGCCGAAGCATTCTTCAAAGACGCATATCTGCCTGCGGAGAGTCTGCTGGGCCAGGAGGGTTGCGGATTCTTGTACCTCATGCAGCAACTGCCGCAGGAGCGTCTCGCCGTGGCCGTCGGCGCTGCCGCGGCCTGCGAGACCGTGCTCGGCATCACAGTGCAGTACTGCAAGGAGCGCACCGCCTTTGGACGGCCCATCGGGCAGTTCCAGCACAACCGTTTCAAACTCGCCGAGATGAAGACCGAAACGGAGATCGCGCGAATCTTTGTGAACCACTGCGTGATGCTGCACAGCAACGGCGAGCTTAGCGCGGAGAAGGCCGCCATGGCGAAGTGGTGGACCTCGGAACTGCAGAAGCGCGTCGTGGACACCTGCGTCCAGCTTCACGGCGGGTATGGCTACATGACGGAGTACCGCGTGGCAAGGTCCTTCGTGGATTCCCGCGTGCAGACCATCTACGCGGGGACGACGGAGATCATGAAAGAGATCATCGGCCGCTCCATGGGCTTCTAGCCGGGCACGCTGTTTCTTTTTTGATTGCGGTGGCCATGCCGCCGCTTTTGTGCGGAAGCCACGCTTCCGCAAGCCGGCCGGGGCATGACCCCGGCGAAGAAAAGCGGCGGCATGGCCACCGCAATCAAAAGAACATGGTCGGCGCTTTGTCCGTCCCCCCCATCCCCTACCCGAACATGCCCCCTTCGCGGAACTGCTGTATCTCCGCGTCGCAGTAGCCGATTTCGCGCAACACCTCGTCCGTGTGCTCCCCCAGTCGCGAACCGGTATGCCGATACTCTGCATCGGCCCCGGAAAAGACAATGGGACACCCCAATTGCGGCTGTGCGGCACCGTCCGGTTTGGGCACATTCACCACCATCCCCCGCGCCGCCGTCTGCGGCTGCTCCAGCGCCTCACGGACGGTTAGTACCGGCTCGGCGCAGACATCCTGGTCCGCAAAGACGGCACGCCATTCATCAAGGGTCCTCTCCGCAATGACGGCGCGAACCTGCCCCTTGGTCGCCGCCGTCAGCGGGTCCGGCATTTCCCATTGCGCCGCGAGGTCGGCGCGGCCGATCGCTTCGCAGAAGCCTTGCCAAAACTTGGGCTCCAACGACCCGACGGAGAGGTAGCGCCCGTCGCGTGTGCGGTAGTAGTCATACACCGAGCCGCCGTTCAGGACCATGGATTCATAATCGGGCCCCTCTCCCCCACCCAGTTCCTGCGTGGCGGCAAGCGTGTTCCAGGTGAGCGCGCCGTCGAACATGGACACGTCTATGCACTGCCCTTCGCCCGTTTGCTGGCGGTGAATGACCGCCGCGAGAATCCCCACCAGTGCGTTGCAGCTCCCGCCGCCGATATCGGCGACCTGGCATCCCTGCGGCACGGGCCCGGCCTCCCTGCGGCCGCTGTGACTCATGAGGCCCGCCAAGGCCATGTAATTGATGTCATGCCCGGCCCGGTCCCGCAGCGGCCCCGTCTGGCCGTATCCCGTCAGGGAACAGTGGATCACCCGCGGATTGACCGCCTTTAGCGCCTCGTACCCGACCCCCAGCCGGTCCATCGTGCCGGGCCGGAAGGACTCCAAGACGATGTCATACTTCTGGACGAGCCTCTGGATGACCTGCACGCTGCCGGGCCGGTTTAGGTCGAGCGCAAGAGAGCGCTTTGACCGGTTCAAATAGGCATGGAAAGCGGAATCTTCCCCGTCAAACGGCGGACAGGCCCGCACCATGTCGAATAGGTTCGGATTCTCCACACGGACCACCTCCGCCCCCAGATCCGCCAGCATCAGAGAGGCAAACGGCCCCGGCAACAGTACGGAGAAGTCCAAAATGCGGAGCGATGATAGAACGCCCATTAATGGTATCAGCCTTCTCTGTCTTGTTCGCGCGGCGAGGGTCTGGGGTCTTGGGTTTAGGGTGTAGTCAGGACAGAACGGGACACATTGAAGGACAAGGCATGTAGCCGTCGCCGAGCACCCTGTTCTCTTGTCTTCATTGTCCGTTGTCCATTATCCATTGTCCATTTCATTTGGGCGCCATGCGAATCGCACCGTCCAGCCGGATGGTCTCGCCGTTCATGTAGTTGTTGGCGACAATCAGTTCGACCAACTGGGCGTATTCGTCGGGCTTTCCCAGCCGTTTGGGAAACGGTACGGACTGTGCAAGCCGTGCGCGAATGTCATCCTGGACGAGCGCCAGCATCGGCGTGTCGAAGATGCCCGGGCAGATGGTGCATACACGAATGCCGACCGAGGACAGATCGCGCGCCAGAGGAAGCGTCATGCCGACCAGGCCCGCCTTGGCCGCCGAGTAGGCCGTCTGGCCAATCTGCCCATCGAACGCCGCCACGGAACCGGTCATCAGAATGACGCCGCGGCAACCGTCCCCGTCGGGTTCATTCTTCGCCATCTGGAAGGCGACCTGGCGGGTCATGTCGAACGCGCCAAACAGGTTGACTGCAACCACCATCTTGAAGCGCTCCATGTCATGGGGCGCCTCGCGGCCAAGCGTCCGCTCCGCCGAACCGATGCCCGCGCAGTTGACCAGGATGTCAATCCGTCCAAACGCGCTCATGGCCTCATCCACCGCGGCGGCCACTTCTTCCGTCTTGGTGACGTTGCACTTGGCAAAAATCGTGGCATTGGGATGGTCTGCGGCGAACGCCTGTCCGAGTGCCTCGTCGTAGTCTGCAATGACCGCCCTGGCACCCTTGTCCAGCAACCGCAGCACCGTCGCCTTGCCCAGCCCGGACGCGCCGCCCGTAACCACAGCCACCTTGCCCTTTGGGTCCATGATTCACCTCCTGATGATTTCCATCACGCATTGCCTTGGCGCACGCACCCAAAACTGAAAGGCGCACCGTACCCATACGGAAATCCGGCAGGAAGCATTGTAATCCAACCCATTGGTTTTCACCGAATTCTAACTTCGGGCATCGAAGAGATCTGCCACGGGCGACCAGACTCCTATCGTTGTCTCCTTCCCTTTTCGGCCTTCGCCCTTCAGCCTTCGTCCTTTTTCTTGACCGTGCCCGTTTTCGTATGCTAGCATCTCGTCTCGCAGTGGGCGATTGGCTCAGTTGGTTAGAGCGCCGCCTTCACACGGCGGAGGTCACTGGTTCGAGTCCAGTATCGCCCACCATCTTTTTCCCACCGCACCGCATTTCCTTTCCTCCCGTGTCGCATTCTATCGTTACGAACGAAATGAGACAATCTAGCTCATCTGATGCGTTCTCCGTCAGCGAGGGCCGCACGATAGATAGCAGACACAGGGAATTGCGACGAACATCACGCTAGAATCCCCTGGATGCCGCCTGGCCCGGACTCGGGAATAGAGATTTGGGGAGTCGATAAGGCACCCCAAGGTTTACGCCATGTTCTGCTCGCCAGAATTCCCTGCCACATCGTTCGATCCTTGCGTCTTCTTTGAGAACCGATTCCAGTAAAGCAAGACCGTCGGCAAGGACGGAGTGAATAGTCTCAAGAAGTAGAACCGTGGGCTTGCTCTTCAACTCGGTCGGAAATAGGCGAACTTCAAGGGACACATATTCGCCATAACGTATGCACGGTCCGAATTCACACCGCACACCAGCGTCGGTGGGGCGCAAATCTCGCACGACATTGAACAGATCGTCAGCGGACATGTCTGTCTTCCACGCAACAGTGGCTACGAATCTCCGTGATTCGGGTCGTATGGGCGACGGTATAGTCTCCGGATACGCGACAATGTCGGCGGTTCTGATCTTTATTGTGTCTATGTGCGGGAAGGGATCATCTCCTACGAGCGCAACCATGTGGCGCGCCTTGTTCGGTTCAAGGAATTCCACGCCGGGCCTATCCAGAAGACACTCGCAAATCATGCGCTTCTTCTCTTCGAATACGACCTCATGGTCTAGACTCACGTCCAAAAGAGAGTCGTCGGATCGATATTGAACCAGCCCCCCTAGCAAGGGTGGGCAAAACCAGCCGCACAGGACGCGACCATCCCAAGGCCAGACGACGGTATCGTCCGGTTCGGGTATAGAGAACTCATTCCACTCAGCCCACGGTGGTATAAGGCAAAACAGAGATTGTTGCCATGCACTCATTTGCACTTCTCTTAATGACTCTCTTACTGCTTTGTCATGGGCTCCTATTCTGCTTTCAATTTCATAAGCAATGCAGCAATCCAGATCAAAGGAATAGAGACGCACTGAGTCCATCTCCGTGACACGCGCATCGCACTGGTGTGACCACGATTCACTGGGCTCCACAGCAAACCAATCGTTTTCCGAATAGAGTGTATGTGAAATTCGAAGGAACGAAACAGGTGCAACGTTGGTGGGAATATTGAGACGACGGGAGCCGCCCTTTAATGAGCATATATAGGGTATTCCCACTCTTGCAGTAGCATTTCCATGTTTCGCGTCAAGTCGTGAGAGAATCTCGGAACCCAGCTTCTCAGAAGCATCTTGGATTGCTGCGAGTCCGAGGTCGCCTTCTACGACTATCTCCGCTCCAAGAATGAAAGGCATACCGCTTTCGCGTGAACTCAATGGCTCTGGAGCTCGATAAGGCTCAAAAGGGTTCGAAAAGAAGTGGGCGGGTCTCACATGCACCCGGGTATGCGGGCAATCAGCGCTGAGAAGATCGCGGTACATGTCGTCCTGCAAGTCATCGTCGGAGTCAATAAGGGCTATCGGCAAATCGTCTTCGTGACGACGAATGATTACAGGAAATGCGGTTGCCCGGTTGATTTCTTCAGATTCTTTTCCGTCGAGCCATAGCGCCCGCAAAAGCGCATTCGCGAACACCTCGTCAATTAAGTCGTCTCCATCAATGAATTCCAGTGCAAGCCGAGGATAGTTGTCAATATATTCGCGCTTTGCCTGTGGTGAAATGGTAGCATTGGTCACAAAGAGTCCAACAGAGTAGTCCAGTTTTATCATCGCCATCGGAAGTTGCGAAAGCTCCGATGAGGAACAGGTACGGCTTGTGTCCTGGTGAAATTTGCACTGAGTCAATTGCCGTTGTGACAGTTTGGAGATAGAGTGAACGTCGCGACCACCATCACCCGGACCATCCATGTTCCGAATTTGCGAGTGACCTCTACAAACGAGAAGGTCACTCGCTAATCTAACGAGTTTCTCGGCGTCAAGAATCGCGGTGAGCTGTTCACGTTGCTCAGACTTTCCTTTCAGTGACATATTCGATGCCCTTCCGTCAAACCCGCTACCGTGTATCGTTCTGGGAGACTTTGACTTTCTCGAACATCGTGACCATAACCTCATCGCTCCCAAGATTGAGTGAACGTTGTCAGAACGAGATAGACCAGACTCCGTCCTATCTTGCTGCAATGTATCAGAATAACCATTGTATTATACAGTTCTGACTGAGAATTTGCCGACCCCGGAAATGTCGGGGAGCCGCCAGCGATCGCAGCGCCTCTTCTGGTCGGTTGCGGCCGAAAGCCTGCTGGGGGGAATCTGTTACACATCGCCGGGGGCGTTCGAAACATCGTCTATTGTCTGCTGTCAGGCTTCTCCAGAATCATCGTGTACGCGATGCGGTTTCCGTGCGTTGCCTTTTCGCGAAAGCCGGCCGTTCCGGCACGGCGGAGGACGGTCTGTTG
>CALDSM010000175.1 GCA_937923585.1 uncultured bacterium | reverse complement strand
GGAATGGCAGGCGCTGCGGGAACGCCAGCGCGCGGCCAATGCGCTGGCCGCGGAACTGGAGGAGGCTGTCGTCGCTTCTGAGCAGCGGCTGGCCGCCCTGGAATTGGAGAATGCGCGAAGGCGTCCAGCCGGGGCCGGACAGGAGACGCCGCTGCACCTGCTGGCGCGCGCGCATATGCAGTTGGGCGGACAGCGGCTCTCGCCCGGCCATGCCGCCGCGCTGCTGGAGGAACTGGGCGCGATGTTTCTGACCGCGCCGGATGCGTTTCGCACCGCTGCGGGCGATCCCTGGGAACTGCTGGAACGGCAGCGCCAGGGCATGATTCGGCGGCTGGCCTCCGGTGACGGGGTGGAGGCGGAGGATATCACGGGGCTGCGCGACGCCTACCACAGGACGCTGGCTGCGTTTGTGTCAGCCGCGCGCGCGCGGCGCGACTGGCACGAGGCGGTTCGCGCGCGCATCGAGGCGGCGCTGGACACGGTGCTGTTTGCCGAACATGTCATTTCCCGGTTTGACGCGGAAATGGCCGTTCATGCGGCGGAATTGGACATACTGCGCGGACGCCTCACGGCGCTGTGCTCCGCCGACGAAGCCGACGCGGAAGAGCTGGGCATGCTGGAGCGCCGGCTGGAGACGCTGCGCGGGGAAATTGACCGCGATGCGATTGCGGCCGCGCAGCGGCGCGGCGCCGCGGAGGCAGTCACGCGCATTCTCGGCGAGATGGGCTACGAGCCCATAGACGATTTTGTGTTCGAGCGCGACACCCCGATGGCGGTCGCGTCCATGCGCATTCCCGGCGGCGAGATTGTCCGCGCGGCGCTGCACCGCAGGCGCCAGCTTGCCTTCGAGGTGGTTCATGAACGGTCCGTTGGGCAGGACGCAGAAGCCCCGCTGACCACCGCGGAGCTTGTCAGACTGAGGCGGCAGGAACAGAAATGGTGTTCCGACATGCGTGAGATGTTCCGCCGGCTCGTCGAGGAGGGGTTCCAGTACCGGGTGGCTTTCGAGCAGGAACTGAAGCACGAGACCGTGAAGGTGGTTGTGGTCGAGTCTCCCGGCGACATTCTGGACAGTGAGACCGAGACGGAAGGCCGCGGCGAACGGCAGCGGCACTTGGACGGCTGATTTCCCGCCGTCTTCACCGTGCTGTGCTACAATGCAGGGAGCCATGGGAGGCACTCTTTATGAGCGGCCATGTCATCTTTACCGAAGTCGCAGTTCCCTCCGCGAATTTGATGCCGTATTTCGTTGCAGGCGGCGCGGCGCTGGCGGCGGCCGTCGGCCTTGCAGCGGGGGTTAAGGCCATTGTGGACGACTGCATCTGCAACGCTGAAAAGCAGCGCAACGCGGAGAAGGCGCGCATCACCGAATGGGCCGCGTTTGTTCTGCGTCAGCAGCAGGCCAACCGGGAGGCCGCCGCGCTGGAGGAAATGCTTGCCGCCTCAGAACGGAAACTGGCCGCGATGGAACTGGGCGAAACCGCGAAGCGGGTTGTCGGGGCGGAAAGCGGGGTGCCGCCCTCCGACAGTGCCCGGGCGCACATGGAACTGGGCAAAGAGCGGCTGGCGCCGGAACGCGCCGCAGCACTGCTGGCTGAATTTGCGGTGATGCTTGCCGGGGCTCCGGCGGCGTTTCGCGCGGCCGAGGGCGATCCCTGCGGCCGCCTGGAACGGCAGCGCGCCGCACTGGCCGCGCGGCTGGCTGCGGGCGAGCCACTGGATGCGGCGGACATCGGCGGGTTGCGCGACACGCACAGAGACACGCTGGCGGCGTTCCTGGCTGCGACACGGGCGCGGCGCGCGTGGCTTGAGGCGCTTCAGGCCCGCATGGAGAGCGCCTTGGACACAGTGCTGTTTGCCGAACAGGTGGCGCTGCGGTTCTCCTCCGAACTTTCCGCATACACGGCCGAACTGGGCACGCTCCGTACACGGCTGACCACGCTGTGCGCGGCGGAGGCGCCCGATGCCGGCGAACTGGGAACCATCGAGCGGCGTCTGGAAACGCTTCGCGGCGAGATTGACCGTGACAGCGTCATGGCCGCGCAGCGTCGCGGCGTGGCCGAGTCCATCATGCGCAACCTGGGTGAAATGGGGTATGAGGCGGTGGACGATTTTGCCTTTGAGGAGGGCAAGTCCATGGCCGTGGCCACCATGCGCATCCCCGGCGGCGAGATTGTGCGGGCCGCGCTGCACCAGAACCGCCAATTGGCCTTTGAGGTGGTGCATGAGCGTCCCGCGGGTGCGGACGCCAACACCCCGCTTAGCGCCTCCGAACGCATCCACCTGCTGCGGCAGGAGAAGAAATGGTGTTCCGACGCGCACGAGCTGTTCCGGCGGATGGTCGCGGAAGGGCTGCAGTACCGCGTGAGCTTCGAGCACGACCTGAAAGAGGACAACGTGAAGGTGGTGGTGGTGGAGACCGCCACAGACATCCTGCGCGAAGAGGAGGAGGCACAAGCGCGGGAGGAGGCGCAGAAGAGGTATTTGGGGTAGGGTGCGTGAAGTGCCGCGAAGCGGCACGCAACGCACCGCTATCGGTCATGGCACATGTCGGGGGGACGGTGCGTTACGTGCCGTTTCACGGCACTTCACGCACCCTACAGCTACCGATTTGGCAACTCCGGCCGCAAGTCGTTTTTCACCAATCCAATCTCGCCAAAGGGTATCCGCTCAAAGCCGGGGACCTTCCTGAAGACCTCCGAGTCGTCCTTCAGGGCAAAGTTCATCGTCTTCTCATCTGAAAACCCCGGGTCGCCGTCGGTGACAAAGTTGTCCTTTTGTTCCCAGTCGCCATCCAGCAGCATGGGGCACCGCACCACCACATTGCGCTCCGAATGGTTCATGCGCGGCCCGCCGTGAAACTCCATGAAACCCTTCAATTCAGGATACTGGTCATTGTAGGGCGGTTTCGTGATGTCCACCTCCTTGAGCAGGCGGGTCTGCCACAGTTCTTCGTCAAGCCACTTGCGCCAGCTCTCGTCGTTCCAGCGCACCTGGCGCATGGCCGCTTTGCAGTCAATGAAGATGTTGTTGATCACGCGGTTGTCGTGGCCGCCATGCACAAACACCGCGCCGAAATTGCCGCCCGCCGCACGGAGAAACACGTTGCCAAAGACGGTCTGCCCGCCGGAGCCGTCGTCGAAGTAGACCGCGCAACTGCCGTGCGAGCGCGGCCCGCCGGTATCGTGCCAGAAATTGTGGCGGAGGATTGAGCCGCGCTCGGAGGGGTTGCGGCCCATGTAGAATGCGCCGCAATCGTCCGACTCCTGGCAGATGCGGAAGACATCGTTGAACTCGATGAGATGGTTGTTTCCTCCCAGCCCGATGGCCTGGTGCGGCGCGTCGTGAATGCTGTTGTGGGCCAGCCGCACGCCCACGCCGTTCAGTTGAACATTGTACGCATGTGTGCGCTGGCGCTGGGCCACGTTCCAGATGTCGTTGTTGACAATCTCGTGCCCGCAGGGCGTGAGCGTCTTTCGGTCACCGCCCTCGCCCACGACGCCGCCCGTGCCCGTCTCGGAAATGTTGCATGCCTCCACACGGTGCCCGGTGCCGCCCTTGACCACCACGCCTTCGCGTCCGGTGTTGCGCACATCGCAGGCCAGTATTCGGATGTCTTCACCGTCGTTCACCTGCACTCCCGTCCCGGCGCAGCAGGCCACGGTCAATCCGCGCAGTGCGACATGCGCGGCGTCCTTCACCTGCACGACGGGTTCCTTGAGCAGCGACAGCACCACGTTGCCCGCCGTGACGGGCGCGGGAGGCCAGAAATAGAGGCGGCCGTTTTCGCGGTCGAGGTAATACTCGCCGGGCGTGTCTATCTCCTCCAGCAGGTTGAGCGCGCAGAAACGGCGTTCGGCCTTGTTGCCCGAGCCTATGCCGTATACATGCGGCTTGGCGAGCGTGATGTTGCGCGCCACCGGGTCTATGGACTTCACGCGGATGGTCTCGCTGGCCCAGTCAAAACACCAGTAGCCATAGAGCCAGACAGCCGGTGCTGCGGTCCAGCGGGCGGGACGGTCGCCGGAATACGCGAAGGTGCCCGTGTCCTGCGACGTATGGTCACGCCAGGGGGCCGGGCCGCTGTCCACCACCGATGCGACCGTGGCCCATTCGTCGCCGTTGGGCCAGCGCGCGAGGGGCATGCGTTTGCCGTCGAAGAACAGTTCCGGCACGACCGGGGGTGCGGTAAATGAATCAGGATAATCCCCAAGGTCGGTGATGCCCAAAGCACGCAGATCCACAGACCGGACAGAGTCACGCGCGGCGGGATCGAGCCGTTTCAGAACGGCATCGTCGGTGACCGGTTGGAATGCGTCGGCGGGCAGGACACGCCCGCCCAGCAGCACCGGGGATTCCCCCTCCGCCGCACGGTAGGTGATCATGCCTTGTGCCGTGCCCGAATCGCGGGCTTCCACCGCGAAAGGAACGGTGCGTTCGTAAATTCCGCCATGAATCCAAACGGTGGCGCCTTCGTTGAGGGAGGCGGAGTCCCTCTCGCGCATTTCGCGCAACAGATCCCGTGCGCGTTCCAGCGTGGCCAGCGCCGCTTCGGCATTGCCGGCAGCGTTGTCCGCGCCTCCGGGTGAGACATGCACTGTGGGAGCGGCGAAGGCCTCCGTCCATAGAAGGCACAGTATTCCCGCCGTTATCCCTGCCATAACCTTGAGTCTCATGCATGTGCTCCAGTTTCAGATTCCCCTCTTCCCGATTATCCCCGGCATGGCGCGCGCGGTGCAAGGCAGTATGTCCGCGACTATTTCCGTTTTGGCGTGACCATGGAATTCGAAGGGGTCTTTTCCAAAGGCCGCCTGCACATGAACGGAATGTGCGCAGCACCCGACGGAGCAGGCGGAGGTGCTTGACACACTTCAATGCCGCCATGGGCTGTCATATCAAGAACAGCTCCTGAATATGGGCATTTCTACGGGAAAAGAACTAGACACTCCGGCAAATATTACGTACAAAGAGCAGATGTCAGGCGGAATGCGGACAGTTACAATTCAGACAGAGACAAGGAGATTGAACCATGAACAATGAATTCTGCTGTCTTGACTGCGCAATGAGCGTGATGAGTGCCCCGGTGCCGACGGCCGAAGACCGCACCACTTCATCGGCCATCCCGCGGATGGTTCACGGTGTATGCCCTGAGTGCGGCTCTGACGAAACCGTAGACCTGTCCGAGTAGCAGCAAGCCGACATTCG
>CALDSM010000174.1 GCA_937923585.1 uncultured bacterium | reverse complement strand
CACATCCGAACCGAAAGCGCTGCGGGCGACATGGTTCTCAACTTCGAGATATTCGGGCCGGTGAATCCCTTTGACTATTACAGGAATACCCTGCAGTTGCCTGTAAAGAGAGTCAACACCCTACAGGCCGTGTGTGACGAGGCAACCGACTCATTCGTTTCCGGAAGAGTGCGCCAGACCCGCGAAGATCATGTCCCAAGCGTCTGGGTTGTCTACAGGCAGTTTATTTATGACAGTGTCTTCCCGGACAGTCATCCTGTACAGTCCTTGAGTGCGGGACTTGCGGCCCGGGGTCTCCAAGTGGAAAAGAGGGTCTTCTGGGGAATGTACGATGCCACGGTGCTGCGCATAACACCGATTCCAGGAAGGCAGGTAACACGATCAGATGAACCCATTCCAACTGCGGTGAAGTATGACGACATTCTTGGCCGGGTGCGACCGGAACTGAACACACCGGAAGCCCGCAAAAAGGCTGAACAGGCACTTCGCCGGCATATACCCATTTGGCCCTGCGTGAACCCCTTCGTTGTCGCGGCGTACGCCATGGACCTGATATGTGCGGACAGACCGGACCTGGCCGAAGCGGTCTCCCGCTGTCAGTTGTCCGTTGAGGAGAAGTTCGGCTCACTTCACTACGCCCTCGGCGCCGCCTTGCTGGCCCAGGGACGCGAGCAGGAAGCCGTGGCCTGCTTCGACAAGGCGTTCCAGTATCAGGACTCGTTGCGGCAGTTGACTGGAGAATTCCTGAAAAGGCTCATCGAGCGCAAGGACATGGAAGGCGCGCGGCATGAATTGGAGCGGATGAAATCCATGGGATGGGCCTTCTATCTGCCCTGCTTCGAGCACATCCTGGGGGCGCATGCCGCCAACCAGAAGACGACACCTTTGAATTGATGTCTCTCGCATGCGCAATGGCCGTACGGAACATCTGTTGGGTTTCCGACGCCAAGCCAGGCTGAACATAGTCACGTTCGACAGATGTCAGCATTTCATGTGGAGACGAACGCGACAAAGTCACCCGTTGATTTCATTTCCGCATGCGGCATCAATGTGCAATGTGCGCATAACACGATTATCTTCCTTCTGGCCTTTGTCCAAAGGAGGCCGTGAAGAGGCGCGATGCGAAGGGGATGCGAAGGCGCGATCTTCCGTTTGATACATCCGCCGTTTCTTTGCTATAATCAAGAAGATTCACCCCAAGTATGCCAACTGGAGCATTGTCAAATGGCTAACATTAAGTCGCAGAAGAAACGAATCCTCACCAACGAACTGGCCCGCCAGCGCAATATGGCCGTCCGTTCCAAGATGAAGACGATGGTAAAGCAGGCCGTGACGGCCATTGAGGCCAAGGACCCCGAACAGCTTAAGACGGCTGTCAGCGACGCCTTGTCGGCGATTGACCGCGCCGCATCCAAGGGTGTCATCCACCGCAACGCCGCCGCCCGCAAGAAATCCACCATCCAGACGCTGGTTTCCAAGGCTTCCGCCTCCGCCTAAGCCTGAGAGCCGCGCCGACAGACTTTGGTGCAGGCCGCATGCGCGTAACCGTGTGCGGCCTGCACTCTTTTTCTTCCACCCTTTACCCTTCACCCTCCAAACGCAGCGACTTCACCAGTTCCAGCAGCCTCCCCTCCACCTGGTCATACCGAAGGTTCCCCTTTCTGTCTATCAGCACCGTTTGCGGGATGAAGTTGATTCCGTAGTTTACAAAGGTGACAAAGGGGTCGGCGTCCTTCCCCACCGGAAAACGCAGGTCAAAGCGCTTCACATACTCGGCCACCTCGTTGGCGTCGCTGCCCGCATCATGCACCGCGACTGTCACCACATCCTCCGCAACGCCGTGGTACAGGTCATACAGGGCGCGCAACTGGTTCATCCGGTTCGTGGCAAAGGGGCTGTCGTCAAATCCCCCCCACATCGTAAGCACGACCACCTTTCCCTTCAGTTTGTCCAAGTCCAGCGGCGTCGAATTGAACCAGTCCGAGCATTGGAACTGGGGTGCCGGTTTTCCCAACAGTTTGGACAGGTCGTTTCGGCCCTGAATCGGCGGACGTTTGCCCAAATCCGGCTCAAACTGCTCCAGACGCAGTTCCACTTCGCCGGTCTGGTCGAGGTTGACCGTGAAGTCCTTCCGGAGCAGCCGCAGCGCATGCTCCGCCCGGAAAGTGATCCTATTCTTCTCCGGCTGATAGCCAAGCCGGAGTTCAAAGACACCCTGGTCATCGGAGAGAAAGCGCACCGGCGGCTCTGCGTCCAGAGATTCAATCAGGACCCTGCCCACCGGCCCCTGGTCGTCCGGCACCGTAACCCTGCCCTTGATCACCGGCAGTTCCTTCAGCT
>CALDSM010000173.1 GCA_937923585.1 uncultured bacterium | reverse complement strand
CAGCGCGCGCCCGTCGGGGATTTTGCCGTCGCCGATGATGAAGTTCCAGCCGGTGGTGCGCTTGCAGTCCTGGAAGAACTTCACCGCCTCGTCAATCGTGCCGGTCTTCTCCAGCATGAGCCGCATCTGCAGGAACAGGGGCAGGCCGTCAAAGGTGGCGTCGGGGGAGGGGAGGGTCATCTCGCCGAGGGTCATGCCCTTGGCGTTCATGCCGCTGACGCTGCCCACGCCGCCGGCCCAGCCGACCATCATGAAGGGTGTGCCGCCCTTGGGACGCCACACGAGGATGGCCGCGTCCTGCTGCGCGCCGCCCTTGATGCTCCAGTCCAGGTTGCGCCCGTGCAGCAGGCGTCCGTCGGTGGTCCACCTGCCCCAGCAGGCGAAGTTCGAGCAGGACGGCGGCGCGTTGGGCGGAAAATGGAGGATTTCGGCTTGGGTGATGCCGAGCCGCACGTCCTCATAGGCCAGATTCTCGACGCCCGCCTTCTTGAGCCCCTCCACGATGCCGTGGAGTTCCTCAACAACCTCGGCGGGGAAATGTTTCTCCATGCGCACGGACTGGGCCATCACATACTCGGCCGTGTAGCCCCGGCCGAAAAGCGCCTTGGTCATGTAGCCTTCTTTGATCATGTGGGCGATGCTTTTGGCCAGCAGGCGTCCGTGCTGGAAACCCATTTCTTTGGGTGTGCCCTCCATCACCAGCACCGGCCATTCCCCCACCTGGTACAGTTTTCCCGCGCCCTCCTCGTCCACCAGCTTCGCCTGCGCGTCCGTGATGATCGTGACCGGACGGTTCGGGTCGGGAATAGTCTCGGCAAAGGCCGGCAGCAACCCGATGAGCAGCGCCGCCAAGAGCAGCAAGAGCATCAGGATTCGATCAAAATTGGGCTTAATGACCTTTGATTCTTCGGAAATAGCGGCTTTCATCATGCACCCTCTCAACAGGAAGTGATTGCACCATTTTCACCGTTTTGACCCGACGATCCGCCTCCAGGTTTCGACTCCCTGGGAACGCGAATCTCCCGATTCGCAGGCGGGGAAGGGCGAATCGGGAGATTCGCGTTCCCAGGGAGGCCGGTTCCTTCGTCGGTCAGGGTTGTAATGGCAGGGCGGTCGGGGCATGATAGACACACTCAGAGAAATGCAAGGAGGCAGCCATGTCCGTCCAGAGCCGCAGGACCTTTCTGAAACAAACCGGCACCGCAACGGCCGCCGCGCTGCTCGCAGGATCCAAACACGGCGTCGCCGCGGAAGGCGGCGCGAAACGTCCGCCCAACGTGGTGTTCATACTCACCGACGACCAGGGTTACGGCGATCTGGGCTGCACGGGCAACCCGGTGCTCAAGACGCCGCGCATTGATTCTATATGCCGCGACGGCGCGCGCTTTGCGCGGTTCCATTCGAGTCCGGTGTGCACACCCACCCGCGCCAGCCTCATGACCGGCCGCTACAATTACCGTACCCGCGCGATTGACACCTATCAGGGACGTGCCATGATGGACCCCGCCGAGGTGACGATGGCGCAAATGCTCTCGGCGCAGGGCTACCGCACGGGCATTTTCGGCAAGTGGCATCTGGGCGACAACTACCCGATGCGCGCCATGGACCGGGGTTTTCAGGAATCGCTGGTACACAAGGGCGGCGGCATCTGCCAGCCCTCCGAACCGGACGACATGACCTACTTCGACACCACCCTGCTGAAGAACGGGCAGCGCTTCGCGTCGAAGGGATACTGCACCGATGTTTTCGCCGATGCGGCCGTCAAGTTCATCGAGGCCAATGCGGACCGCCCCTTCTTCACCTATTTCGCCGCCAACGCGCCGCACAACCCGCTCTTCGTTGAAGACCGCTATTGGAGACCCTACGCGGAGCAGGGAGTTGACGAGAACACCGCCAAGGTCTACGGCATGATCGCCAATCTGGACGAGAATGTGGGCAAACTGCTCGACACGCAGGACCGGCTCAAGATCGCCGAAAACACGATTGTCATCTTCATGACGGACAACGGCCCGCAATTCGCCGGAAAACCGCGCTACAACGCCGGCATGCGCGGACAGAAGGGCACGGTCTACGAGGGCGGCATCCGTGTGCCCTGCTTCGTGCGCTGGCCCGGCGTCATCGCGCCGAACAGCGAGATTCCCACGCTCGCCGCGCACATTGACC
>CALDSM010000172.1 GCA_937923585.1 uncultured bacterium | reverse complement strand
GCTGTTCCCTGTTTCAGCGAGAGGCGCACCCCACAAACTGGCCGGGGCGTTGCTCCTTCTCGCACGGCTCATATTACTTCCAACACACAGGCTGGAACAAGACAAACCATGACACACATTCCAACCTAGCCTTCAATGCAAGCGATTGTAGCACCCTGCTCGGGTGTTGTCAAGCATTTTGTTGTGCCTGAATTCGACCGACAAGCCAGAGAACCACCATATGTTGTGGATGTCAGTCTGCGCTGACCCTGACAACCACCTTGCCAAGCAACCCTTGGTTCATGCGGGCAAAGCCTTCCTGAACGTCCTCAAATCCAACCGCGCAGGCTATGGCCGGTCGCTGAGGAATCGAATCAAGACGACGGACGATTTCCTTCCATGCGGTCTGCGCTTCCTCCCCGCTGTAATACCCGACACTTAATCCCTCTATTTTCAAGCTCTTATGAATGAGCAGTCCAACCGTAATCTCAGCGGTGAGGCCGGCAAGCAGACCGACCACCATAATCCGTCCGAAGGGCGCGGCAAAGCGGGCGGAAAGGTCCAGCCATGGGCCGCCCAGATTCTCCACGATGAGTGCCGGGCGGTCGTTGCCCAGCGCGGTCTTCAGCGCCCCGTCCAAGTCGTCCGCCCCCGCATCCACCACCACCGCCGCACCGCGCTCTGCCAGCGCCGCCCTGCGGTCGGCATCTCTTGACAACGCCACCACCCGCGCGCCCAGGGCGGACGCCAGGCTGACACTGGCCGAACCGACTCCGCCGGAAGCCCCGGTGATCATCACCGTCTCGCCGCGAACCAGGTGCCCGCACACCACCAGTGCCCGCCATGCGGTCAGGTAGGTGAGCGGTCCTGCGGCCGCCTCTTCCAGCGTCCAGCCGCCGGGCACCGGCGCGAGCCACTCTTCCGGCACGGCCGTGTATTCGGCGAGAGTGCCCTGTTTGGATATGCCGGTAAGCCCGCCCAGCACACACACGGCATCGCCCTCCTTGAATGAACCGCCCTTCACGGCCTTAACCACCACGCCCGCCCCGTCGCGGCCCGGTGTGAACGGCGGTGCGCCGGCGCGGGGATACTTGCCCTCCACCAGAAACCGGTCCGCCGGATTCAGTGCGGCGCACTTCACGCGCACCAGCGCCTCTCCCGGGCCGGGTTCAAGGTCGGGAACCTCTTCCAGTGCCAGATTCGCAATGTTTCCGGGTTGATGAAACCGCCATGCGCGCATGTCTGCTGCCTCCTTGTGTAGTACAATGCCCCAGGATTTCCACGAATTCGCCGGCCGACCGGGACGCCTGATGAAACACTCACAAGACAGACTTCTTAACACCGTGCGTGCCGCCATTATGCGTGACGCGCTGCTTGAGCCCAAACAGCGCGTGATAGCCGCCGTGTCCGGAGGCGCGGACTCCACGGCGCTGCTGCATGTGCTTCTGGACCTGGATTACGCCGTGGAGGCGGCCCATTTCGACCATCACACGCGCCGGGGCGAGAGCGCGCGCGATGCCGGGTTCGTCCGTGACATGGCGGCAGGGCTGGGCATTCCTTTCCATGCGGGAGGGGCGGATGTGGCCGCGGAGGCCCGGTCCGTGGGCTGCTCCTTTGAAGACCATGCGCGCCGGATGCGCTATGCGTTCCTGTGCCGCGTCGCCGAAAAAACCGGCTGCGGCACGGTTGCGCTGGGCCATCACAGCGACGACCAGGCTGAAACGGTGCTTATGCGCGTGCTGCGCGGCACGGCGGGCCGCGGCCTCGCGGGCATGCTTCCCGCGCGCATGGAAGGCGTCGTGCGCATCATTCGTCCGCTGCTCGAATGTCACCACCGCGATCTCTGCCATTGGCTTGAGAAACGCGGGGGCGCCTGGCGCGAGGACGCAACCAACGCCGACCCGGAGCATGCGCGGCGCAACCGCATCCGCCACGAACTGATACCCCAACTGGCGCGGGACTACAACCCGGGCATCGGTGACACGCTTGCGGGTATTGCCCGTGCGCAGCGGCTCGACAACGCGCTCCTGGAGGATCTGCTGGACCGGGAATGCGCCCGCCTCGGCCTTGGGCCGGAAACGCCGGAACAAATCCCCGTCGAGGCGCTGGGAAAACTGCACCCCGCGTTGCGCCGCCGCTGGTGGGTGAGACAGTTCGAACGGATCGGCAGTGCGGTCAGTTGGGCGCATATTGACAGTGCGGAGTTCGGTTTTTTTTGGAAGGCAAAAGTGGGTGACTATTGGGATATTGGCGGCGGCAACCTGCTTTACCGCGGGCGCGGCACCATTTCCTTCACGCTTTCGCGGCCGGAGACACCCCCGGAGGAGCAAGCGCTGGCCGTGCCCGGCGAGACGGCCGCATTGGGCTGCATATTCCGCGTGACATTGCAGCCTGCGGCGGCGCTGCCGCCGGGCGGGGCCAAAGCGTGTTGCAATCCGTCGCGGCAAGTCTTTGATGCATCTCGGATTTCCGGCCCGCTGCACGTGAGAACGCGCCGCCCCGGCGACCGCTTTCGCCCGCTGGGCCTGAACGGCACCAAGAAACTCCAGGACTACTTCGTGGACCGCGGCGTGCCCGGACCGTCGCGGGACCGGGTGCCCCTGCTCACGGCGGGCGATGCCATTCTGTGGGTGGTGGGCCACGTGCCGTCTGCCGCCGCCGCTGTCACGGAGAAGACGTCGGACTTGGTCCAAGTGGAGGTGCGCCATGCGGGTGAGTGAGCAGCCATTGATAACCGCCGGGGCCATTGCCGCGCGCGTGGTGGAACTGGGCCGCGAACTGGCCGCCGAATATGGCGGCAGGCGCCCGCTGCTGCTCGGCGTGCTCAAGGGAGCGTCCCTGTTCTTTGCAGACCTGGCACGGGCCCTTCCCATCGAGCTGGAGATTGATTTTGTGCAGGCCCGAAGCTACAAGGGCACCCGAAGCACGGGAAGCGTGGCGCTGTCGCGCGCCGAGGACATTGAAGTGACGGGCCGCCACGTGATTGTGGTCGAGGACATCGTGGACACGGGGCACACGGCCGCCGTGCTGCTGGCGCGGCTGCGCGCGCTGTCCCCTGCGTCGCTGACCCTGTGTACACTGCTCGACAAGCCCTCCCGGCGTGAAACGGACGTGCATCCTGACCGTACGGGCTTCACCATCGAAAACCATTTCGTGGTCGGCTACGGGTTGGATTATGAGGGGCTATACCGCAACCTGCCCGCGGTGCATGTGATGGAAGAGTGACTCGGGCGCCGTCATTGCAGGCCTCTGACCGCCCGCTGCGGCGATTTGTTGCGCCCAGACGGCGGTTCCCGAACGGACTGGCACGGACGCGCACGGACCGACACGGAAACATGCCAATCGGCCTGCGAGGGTCCCTGCGCTGAATTTCTTGGGCAGACTGTCGCCCCTTGTCCCCTGCGCCCGCCTTGTCCGTGTTGGTCGGTGCCCGTCCGTGTGCCCCGCAATGGCGTCCGCCGCCTGCTACCCCGGCGCCTCCTCCACAATGGCCACACCCGCGCTCGTGCCGATCACCGTGGCGCCCGCCTCAATCATTGCCAGCGCGTCGGCCAGCGAGCGGATGCCGCCAGCCGCCTTGATGCCGATGCGTCCCGCGACCACACTGCGCATGAAGGCCACATCCTCCGCGGTGGCTCCGCCCTGCGCGAAGCCCGTGGAGGTCTTCACAAAGGCCGCGCCGGCGCGGATGCTCATCTCGCAGACCGCCGCCTTCTCGTTGTCGGTCAGGCAGCTCGTCTCCAGGATGACCTTCACCCCCGCGCGGCCCGCCGCCTGAACCACGGCGGCGATCTCCTTTTCGACAAACTGGGCGTAGCCCGACTTGAGCGCGCCGATGTTGATGACCATGTCTATCTCGGCCGCGCCGTTGCCTGCCGCCTCGCGCGCCTCCTCGACCTTCACATGCGCCGTGGTCGCGCCGAGCGGAAAGCCCACGCAGGCGTCCACGCCGACGCCGGCGCCGTCAAGCCGTTTCGCGCAGAACGACACCCACGCCGGGTTGACGGACACGGTGCGGAAGCCGTTTTCCACGGCCTGGTCGCAGAGCCGGGCGATTTCCTCCTGCGACGCGTGCGAACGCAGCAGCGTGTGGTCAATACGGCGGGCCAGTTCAGCGCGGTGCAGCATGGCGGCGGTTTCCTTCTTGTTCCCGGCCCCGCCCGGCGGGGGTTGGAACAGGTGGCGTCCCGCGCGTATCTTAGCACGCCCCGCGGGGCAACGGTGTGGGAACCGCTGCGTTCCGCGCATGGTCTAAAATATGTGACAATAGTCCCGGAGAAACAAATATGTCCTTGAAACGGAACCTGGCGGCCGTGCTGGCATGTCTGGCGCTGCCCGTCCTCGCGGAGGATAACGCCGCCCCTGCCCTGCCTTCCGTGCATCTTTCCCACACGGCGATGACGGCCGAATTCGATTTCCTGCTCTTTGGCGACGAGGGCATGGACCCGCAGTACATGCGCGAGTGCGCACAGGAGGCCTTCGACGCGATAGATGCGATGGAGAACTGCATCAGCAACTGGATTGACGGCAGTCCCACCGCGGTCATGAACCGCGAGGCGGGCGACAGGCCCGTTGTCGTTCCCCCCGAACTGTGGTCGCTGATGGCCACGTCGAGGAAGTACTGGGAGGAGACCGGCGGCGTGTTTGACGTGACCGTGGGGCCGCTGCTGAAACTGTGGGGCTTCTACGGAAAGCAGGGCGGCCTGCCGTCGCCGGAGGAGGTCAAACAGGCGCTCGAACGGGTCGGCATGAACCGTGTGGCGCTCAACAAGGCCGACCGCACGGTGAAGTTCGAGCGGCCCGGCATGCGCGTGGATTTCGGCGGCATCGGCAAGGGCCTTGCCGTAGACCGCGCCGCCAACATTCTCAAGGAGAAGGGAATCAACCGCGGGCGCATCAGTGGCGGCACGAGCAGCATCGTTGCGTGGGGCGCGCCGCCGCAGGGCGGCGGCTGGACGATAGACATCCGCGATCCCTACGTGAGCGGCACCGTGGCGCGGCCGCCGCTGGCCAAGGTCACGATAAAGGATGAATCGCTGTCCACCTCGTCCAACAGCGAAAAGTACATCGAGATGAACGGCAGGAAGTACGGCCACATCTTCGACCCGCGCACGGGCATGCCCGCGGAGACGAACATCGTCAGCGCCACATCCGTCGCGCCCACGGGAACGCAGAGCGACGCAATCACCAAGGCCTTCTTCATTCTTGGCGTCGAGGGCGCGAAGGAGTACTGCAAGAAGCACCCCGAGTGCCGCGCGCTGCTGATCGTGGACCACGAAGGCAAGCCGGAAGTGGTGAAGATCAATTTCCCCGAAGATGCGGCAAACTAGGCGCGGAAATTGTGTCCCGCGGCATCACCGAAACATCGGCATGCGCGTCTCTTTTTGACTGCGGTGGCCATGCCGCCGCTTTCCCTGGCGGCAGTCGCGATGCGGGTGAAGGGAAAGCGGCGGCATGGCCACCGCAGTCAAAAGAAAGCCGTTGCTTGTCACATTCTCTCGATGGTGCTCCTGCATACCCGTCTGTCTTGTTCGATTCTTGTGAAACCACTTTCTCTGCGCGTGGTCCAAGAAGCAGATATGACACATGAGCACTGACGCTCATGCGTATGAAAAGGGACGCGGCGGCGGAAAGCGCCGAACGCGCAAAACGGCGGAAGAGCCCAGCAACAACTGTCGCAGGAGAGCCATGTTTGCGCATGGCGAACCGGAGGATCGCGCCGTGGGTGATGCGCTGGAACGAAGGGCCTTTTTGAAGACGGCGGGCACTGCGGCAGCTTTCATGATCGCCGGGGTGCAATCCGCCTTATTTTACGCCGAACCTTGCTGTGACGGCGGGGTCAAAACAATTGAACAGGCCACTGCCATGGACGAAATGGACGTGATGGACACAAGACCTGCGCCGCCACGCAAATTGGCTTGAGGGTCCATATTGCCCAAGACACCCATGGCGTGCATAAGGTCCCATGGATTGAAGACCGCGCGACCGGCCCCGCAGCCATTTATGCCGTGCGCCTAATGTCTGTGCCGTGTCCCGCGTTATATCCATTGACGGGTCGCGTCAACAGGAAGCCCCGCAAGACCGGCAAGTCCATTAAAGTTGAATCGGCCCCCTCCCACGCGGCCAACCGAAACCAAACGACGTTTGGCGGGTCCAAAGAGGGTAAGCATGCGTGGAATATATGGCGTAAGCCGCTGTAAAACCAAGACTTAGTTCGTGCGGCTCAGTCCGGCGGTCCGGACCGGAAAGTCAGCCGCACCGGGCCAAACGGCACGGTTGGACTGGGAATCGGCGCAGACCGTATAATGATATGCTTGTCTTTCTTTGGCCGGACTGCGCGGGCTGCGGGCCGTGTCCGGCGAAATGAAACGGAAAACCGGGACTGATGTGTGTCAAATTCCCGAAAACCTCGGCATAAAAAGGACGAACGTGAACATGAGCAACGAGATCAACCGACGGGACTTCATGAAGGTCGCGAGTGCCACCGCCACGACGGCGGGGTTCACGATCGCGGCGGGCTACTCGCCTTTCACCTACGCACAGAACAGCAAGGTGCGCGTGGGCTGCATCGGCGTGGGCGGCCAGGGCACCTTTCATATCCGCGAGGGGCTGACGCACAACCCGGATGTCCAGATTGTCGCCATCGCCGACGTGTACTCGCCAAACCAGGAAGCCGCCGTCAATCTGGTGCGCCTGTCCAACGCCAAGCAGTACCTCAAAGTCGGCGAGAAGCCGACGCAGGAGATGATCGAGGCCGCCATGGCGACCGAGGCGCCGAGCGTGCATTACGACTACAAGGAAGTGCTGGCCAACCCGAACGTGGACGCGGTGGTCATCGCCAGCCCGCTGGGCACCCACTTCCAGATTTCGATGGACGCGCTGGACGCGGGCAAGTATGTGTTCTGCGAGAAGACGCTGGTCAAGTCCGTCGAGGACGGCCGCGCGCTGATTACCAAATGCCACGACCTCAACAGGTGGGTGCAGGTCGGCCACCAGCGCCGCTACAACCCCAAGTACAACCTGGCCCAGTGGATGACCTTCGACAAGGGCATGCTCGGCCGCATCACCCACATCACCTCGCAGTGGCACCGCGACCAGCAGTGGCGCCGCCCCGTGCCGAAGGACTACGTGCTGAACGCCGAAGAGCAGAAGTACATCACCGACCTGGAGAAGCACCTGAACTGGCGCCTCTATGACGAGATCTCCGGCGGCCTGTTCACCGAGCTGGCCACGCACCAGACCGACATCTCGAACTGGTTCCTGCGCGCCGTGCCGTCCCGCGTGTACTCGATCGGCGGGCTGGACTACTGGCGCGACGGCCGCACGGCCGACGACAACATCATGATGTTCTACGAGTACGAGCTGAAGCGCACCTCGCCGGGCTTCATCCCCATCAAGCCGCGCACCACGCTCATGGACGAGACCTCGGCCAACAAGAAGTACACGGTCCGCTCCATCTACAGCAG
>CALDSM010000171.1 GCA_937923585.1 uncultured bacterium | reverse complement strand
CGCCTTCGGCGCATTCGGTGCTGAGCCCTGGTTCAAGACGCTGAACGTGGGCGTAGAAGTGGGGCCTACGGGCGCGCAGGTGGGGTGCGATCCGTCGGACGTGGAGTACGCATCCAAGTTCAACGGACGTGACGTCGTGGAGAAAGCCGTGGCGGCCAACGCGCAGTACCTGGTCATCTGGGCCAAGGACAGCGAATTCGCCTATTACGATTCCAAGGTCGCGCCGAAATGTCCCGGCCTGGGCGACCGCGACGTGCTGCGCGAGGCGGTGGACGCGGCAAAGCCGCACAATCTTCCCGTCATCGCGTACTGCGTGGTGCAGGGCAACGGCTATCCGCTGCGCAACCATCCCGAATACAAGATGATTGACAAGGACGGCAAGCCGATTGACCGAATCTGCTTCAACAGCGGCTACATTGAACACGCCAAGCAAGTGGCCGCGGAAATGCTCGAATACGGCATCGCCGGCTTCCATATTGACATGATTGACCAGGGTTTCGGCCCGCCCTACGGCTGCTGGTGCGAGAACTGCAGGAAGCTGTTTGAGACGGAATACGGCCAGCCCATGCCCGCCGGGGTCACCTGGGACGAGGGCTGGAACCGGATGTTGGAGTTCCGCTATGACACCAGCCAGCGTTTTGAACAGGCCATGCGCCGCTATGTGCGTGGGCTGAAACCGGAGGTGACCGTTGATTTCAACTATCACGGTTATCCGCCGTTTTCGTTCGAGGTGGGCCAGCGCCCCGTGCAGCACGCCATCAACGCCGATTTCGTTACCGCCGAAACCGGCGTGTGGGGTTTCGGGGCGCTGGGCGTGGGCCTCACCGCCGAGTTTCTGGAGGCGTCCACTCCGGGCATGCGCTACCAGGTGGCCATGTCGCGCCACGCGCGCATTTACCACGACAACACCTGCCGCCCCGTCAACGACCTGCGCTGGGAACTGCTGACGCTGCGCGCGCACGGGTCGCAGGTGACCATCGTGGACAAGACGGGATACGACGGATGGCTCGACCCGGTAGCCTATGACCGCATGGGTGCGGTGTTTAAAGAGGCGCGGGCGAAGGAGGCCTTCTTCGGCCATCCGCAACTGCCCGAGGTCGGCCTGTACTACTCGGCGCGCAGCCGCGACTGGTATGGGCGCGAGACACCGTCCAAGTACCAGCAGGGTTTCAACGGCGCGCACAAGGTGATGTTTTACGAGCACCTGCCCTTTGGCGTGCTGCTTGACGAGAATGTGAACGGCGATGCGCTGAAGCGTTTCCCCGTGGTGCTGCTGCCGAACGTGCCCATTCTCTCCCAAAAGGGAGTGGACCTACTTAAAGGCTACGTGACACAGGGCGGCAACCTGATTGTGACCGGATTTACGGGCCTGATGGGCCACATGGGCGAAGCGCTCGATCATTCTGTGCTGGAGGACCTGATCGGCGCGAAGTTCGTGGAGCGGCTCGACTCAACCGACAACTTCATGCGCTTTGCATCAGACGCGCCGGAGCGGCTGCGCACCGGTTACGCCGCCGATTGGCCCTTCCTCGTGGAGGGTCCCGCCGCCGTCTACGCGCCGACCACGGCCACGGTCTACGGGGAACTGATGAAACCGGCGCGCACCGTGCGCCAGCGGCAGGGCAAGGAGCCCATTTACCAGCCCAATTCGGCGGACAAACCTGTCGGCCCGGCGCTGTTGATCAACACCGTCGGCAAGGGCAAGGTTGTCTGCATCACCGGCGCGCCCGATTTCGCCGCCGCCGGAGAACACCCCATCCCCGAGGTGCGCGCATTGCTGCGCAACGTGGTGCGCCATCTGCACCCGGAACACGTGGTCGAGGTGAGCGCCCCGCAGAACATCGAGTCGATCGTCATGGAGAATGCGGCTGACAAGGCCCTGTACGTTCATTTCCTCGGCTACCAGTCGCCGCCGCAATGCACGCCGTCACAGAATCGGCCCTTTGTGCTGCCTGCACCGATCGAGGACGCGCCGATGTACGCAGCAACGCTGACCGTGCGGCGTCCGTTCACTAACGTGACCGCGCTGAATCCGAAAACGACAGTGAAGGTGGACGGGCAGAGCATCAGCCTGGTAGTCAACGACATCCACGAGGTAGTAAGCATAAAATAGGAGTCACTGGGAGCGCCGGCATCCCTGCCGGCTGTTTTGGGTTTGGGGCGCGAAGTGCAACTTCGCGAACACTTGCGTTCCCAAATGCAATTTGGGAACGAGGAGAAGAAGACAGCCGGCGGGACGCCGACTCTCCCAGTAGGGTGCTCCCAGTGGGTCTTCGCATGTCCGCGAAGTTGCACTTCGCTTTGAGTTTCGGTTTCTTCTCGACTAGACTGATCGCGGTGTCAGGGGATTGCAGGGTTATGGACTATGTTTGAGAAGGGTACACAGAAAGCGGCGGAATGGGTAACGATGCCCGTGGAAGAGGAGCCACCGGGCGGATTCCCCATCATCTTCGCCTATTCGCGGAAGATGTGGCTATACAGCTTTGCCTTGATCGGAGCAGTCTTCTGCATCTTCCTGGTGTTCGGTTGGCATTTGGATGACATCCCGAAAACAAAAACAATCGTGATAAGCGTCTGTATGTTTCCTCTCCTTCTGCTCTCGTATTACAGCCAATCCGCGATGCATCTCTATTCAGATCATTTCGTGATGGCATTAAGGGAGGTTCCTTACCGGGACATACAGGAAATCAATATACAAACCACGCTGTCAGGACACCCCATCAGGATGATGGTGAAGCTTCCCTCTCGGACAGTGTACCTGGAAGGATTCGTCTGTATGGATGTCCTTGCCCGGGAACTGCTGGCGCGTGCCAAGACGCAGAATGAATTGATGCAGGTTGAATTTCACAGCGGACCGACCGCATTTCAGTTGAGGCTGTTGACCGCCAGCATCGCGGTCATAGCGGTCTTTCTGATAATGATCCGTGCCGAAGTAGACCATTGGGTGTGGATAGTTGCGGGTATGGTGACGGTTATTGGAATACATGTCGTTCTGCACCGGTCCTTCAAGGATCTGCGTCCGAAACCATCTCCACTTGTGAAACGCCTGAAGCTGGCGGCATATGCAATTACGTTTCTACTGCCCTTCATAGCGGTCGGCATACTGTTCTTCTATGCTTTCTTGCACACCATGAGCGTGATACCATAGACGGAACCGAAGCGCGCTGTCACACACTGGCCCGCATCAACATTGCCTGCTCCGCCCCCAATTTCACTTGCAGGGTTGCCGGAGCGGACCATTGCATATCCGCCTCCCCGATCATCTCGCGCACCTTCAGCTCTTTTCCCTGCCAGCCCAATCCGGGAAGGTCAACAACGATAGTCCCCTTCTTCGCCTCTTGGGAATCGTTGAGCACTGTGAAATACACGACCCCGGCACCGGGTTCACCAAAGCGCTCCACATAGACGCTCGGCGTGTCGCTCTTCGCAAACGTAACCGGCTGCCAGCCTGCCTTGGCGATTGTTCGGATCAGCGGCAGGTACTTCTTGAACAGCGGCCGTGCGGGTTCGTACCACTTGGGGGTGGCAAAGTAACAGTCCGTGGAGGCGTTTTCGGAGAAGAAGCCGGGGAACATGCCGTAGGCCAGCGCCCGCTGCATGTACCGTTCGGTCAGTTCCAGCGTGAAGTCGTCGTAATGGGTGTTCATCAGGAAGCAGTAGGGCTTCTGTGCGCTCAG
>CALDSM010000170.1 GCA_937923585.1 uncultured bacterium | reverse complement strand
GACCACCGAGATCTACACTCTTTCCCTACACGACGCTCTTCCGATCTCACGATGGTCACCGCCGTGCGCGTAAAGACGCTCTGGGAACTGGGGCACCGGCACCTTCCCGAGATGATGGCCAGTTTCGATGCGCTGCTCATGGTGCTGCGCGCCATTCGGCAGAGGCTGTTTGACCCCAAGAGGGAGGCGGACGTGCTTGCGCGGTTGTACGAGCACCTGGCCCCGGCGGATTTCTCCAAAGACATCCTTCAGCCCTCGGCGAAGCGCTGCCTGGTGCTTCCCATGCAGGGGATTGACTGGTCCGACTGGGGCCGTCCCGAGCGCGTGGAAGAGACGCTGGCCCGCGTGGGGCGCAGGCCGCTGTTTGTCCGCCATTCACAGGCGCCGGGCGCGGGTTGCCTTCAGCCGCTGGCGGCGCGTTGAGCGGACAGACCCGTATTGCCCGGCACCCCGGATTTGGCGCACAATGCTTCCGCGCATATGCGACTGGAGGTGTTTATGCGGATCGCATGGGTGATGGCTGTTGCGGGAGCGGTGTTTGTCTGCGCGGGTGCCGGGGGACAGCAGCAGGCCTGCACGGCGGACCAGTTTGCGCTGGGGCCGGTGGCGCCCGAACAGGACCTGCGGACCGTGGTGCGGCGGCATCTGGTGCGGAAGAGCTGCGCACTGCTGGAACAGGCGGCGGCGAAGCGGCAGGCGGCGTTTGAATCTGGCGCGTGGCAGGCATGGCGCGACGGCATCCGCCAGCGGGTGCGCGCGGCGCTGGGCGAGATGCGCTTTGGCGCGGATGCGCCACCGCTCAATGTGCGGCCCGTCTCCCGGCATGAATTCAAAGGCTGCGTTGTCGAGAATGTGCTGTTTGAGTCGCTTCCCGGCTGGGACGTGAACGCCTCGGTGTTTCTGCCCGACGCGGCTGCGTTTCCGCCGCCGTGGCCGGCGATTGTGGTGCCGGTGGGCCACAGCGGCAAGCAGATGGAGAACTACCAGATCCCGGCGCAGTACTTCGCCCGGTGCGGTTACGCGGCGGTGCTGTTCGACCCGCCCGGCATGGCGGGCGAGAAGCAGGGCGGCAATGACCACTTCAGTGACGGCGTCCGCTGCTATCTGACCGGGCACTCGTCCAACCGCTACTTCGTGATTGACGCGCTGCGCTGCCTGGACTATCTGGCGACGCGGCCCGACGTGGACCTGCAGCACGGCGCGGGCATGACGGGGGTGAGCGGGGGCGGAATGACGACGATGTTCGCCGCGCTGCTGGACGACCGCATCGCGGTGGCGGGTCCGGCCTGTTGCGCCGCGCCCAACGCCTGCCATCCGGTGCTCGACGTCTACGCGCCCTGCGCCGAGACGCTCGCGTGGAACCGCTTTGCCGACGGCTACGACGATGTGGACCTGCTGGCCGCCGCGCTGCCGACACCGGTGCTGCTGATGGCGGGCGCGCAGGACGAGGTGTTCAAGGTGGACTGGAGCAACCAGATCGCGGCCACGGCCGCGGAATGCTTCCAGAAGGCGGACATGTCCGCCCGGTTCCGGTATTTCTCCGATTCCTGCGGCCACGCCTACTCGACGGCCATGGCGCGCGAGTTCGTGGGATGGATGGACCGGTGGATTCGGAACACGCCGGACCGCAAGGTGCCCGAGTTCGCGAAGGAGGATTTTGAGCTGGCCGACCCGGCGCTGCTCCAGTGCAAGCCCCGGCTGGAGGTGAACATGTTCACCGTCAACCGCGACCTTGCCGCGGCGTTGCGCGGCGGGCGGTCAGGGCTGTCCGCAGGCGACGCGGCAAGGCAGATTTGCGGCGTGACAGGCCAGCCCGTTGTCCAGAGCACGCGCCAGGGAGCGAAGACGCTGGTGTGGTTCCATTATCTGGAAGAGCTCATGCTCCATATCGCGCCGGACATTGAAGTTCCGGCGACGTTTCTGTATCCCGCGCGGGAGGGATGGCAGGGCGGCGCGGTGCTGTATTTCGACGACCGCGGACGCTGGACCGACCTGCGCGGACAGGGACCGCTCACCGCGGTGACACGCTTCACCGAGAAGGACACGGACGGTCCGGCCATACTCAGTGTGGACCTGCGGGGCTGGGGCGACACGGCTTCAGCGGACCTGCCCTATGACCTCGCCGGATGGGCGGACCGGTCGCGGTGGACCGCCTACGTGTCGGCGGCGGCGGGCGACCCCATCCTTGCGATGCGCATCCGCGACGGACTGGCGGCGCTGGACTGGCTGCGCGGGCGCGGGGAGGTTTCGGCGAAGCGGATCGTGGTGGGCGGGCGCGGCATGGGCGGCGTGGTCGCGCTGCATGTCGCGGCGATTGACGGACGGGTCGCGGGTGCGTTCAGTATTGGCGGCCTGGGCTCGTTTGAGAGCCTGGCCGCGGAGAAAGACTATGCGTGGTCGCATGAGGATTTCCTGCCGGGGGTGCTGCTGCACTATGACCTTCCGGAACTGGTGAAGACGCTGGCGATGCCGGTGCTGATCGCCAATCCGCTGGATGCGGCGAAGCAGTCGCTGGGGGCGGAGGCGGCTGCGGGGCTGTATCCGCCGCGCGACGGGCTCACGGTGGCGGCAGGGGGGGCAGCGGCGGAGGACAGGGAACAGATGTTGCGGTTCGTGGCGGCGGCGCTGGGAAAGTGAATTGACAATTGATAATTGACAATTGACAATGAAGAACAGAAGACTTTTAGGGGATCAGGGTGGGGATCTTCTCCAGTAAAGCGTTGGCTATAAGGCGGTGGGCTTGATCGTTGGGGTGGACGCCGTCGAGGAGGAGGTCGCTGTAGGAATGGGCGCGGGCGTAGTCGCTCAGGATTTGGTAAACGTCCACCAGGGTCACATTCTCTTCAGTGGCGACTTTGCGGACGGCGGCCACGTGGTCCTGCAGCATGATGTTGAAGCCTTCGACCTCATCCACTTTGTAGGGTGGCTTGCCGTAGAGTTCCTTCTGCTGGGGTGACCAGCAGCAGGGATTGGGGGTCATGAGGATGACTTTGGCGCCGGCCTCTTTGAGTTTCTGCGTGAAGTGACGCAAATTCTCCTCGCAGCGAACCGCAGTCACGCGGGGCTCGGTTGCGCCCCTCCAGACCTCGATGGAGGCGTCATTAAGCCCGTAGTAGATGGTGACAATACCGGGCTTCTTCGCCAGCACATCCTGCTCGAAGCGCTGCCGTGCATGGTCCGTGTCTTCACCGCCCCTGGCAACGTTGATGATCGTGGGCGCGACGCCGTGCGCGGGCAGATCCTGTTCCAACAACTTGGCGAAGTTGACCAGCGGACCGCGCGGGGCCGTGGTGGACTCGCCGAAAAGGACGAGGGTGGCTGGCTTCAGCGAGGCGTCAGCGGCAGTGTTTCCGCCGCGCAGCCACGCCGCGCTGAAGCGGGCGCAGCGCAGGTCGCGCCCGCCGGGCACGTCCTGCTGCCACACGGCGAGCAGGGTGCCGTCGGCGGCCTGCTCGCAGGAGGGATAGGAAGCTTGGCCCGTGTAGGGGAAGCCGATGTCGCGGGGCGGAGTCCAGCTTATGCCGCCGTCAAACGATGCCGCGGCGCACAACGGGAAGCGGTCGGCGGCGTTGTCCCACACGCACCATATTCCTTTGCGTCCGTTGGCCTCGAAGCGGCACAGGGCGGCGGGGGCGTTGGTGCCGCGCAGGGCGCTGGGCTGGATGTGCTGCCAGGTCAGGCCCTCGTCTGTGCTGCGCGCCTCGTAGAGCGTTCGCGCGCCGGTGCGCATGAGCATGTAGACCGAGCCGTCGTCGAGCACGACGAGCGCGGGTTCGTCGGTGCCGGAGACGGCGCCGCCGTTGAGGCGCTCATAGGTTGCGGTGGTGTCGCCGCCGTTGGTCCAGGTGAGACCGTTGTCGGTGGAGCGCATGACGCCCGCGCGCAGGTCCATCTGGCCCTCCTCCTGGAGTGTTTTGCCCTGCTCGCAGAGGACGTCCCATGAGTAGCCCATGAGCAGGGTGCCCGAGGGCAGGCGCACGGCGCGGTGGCATTTGCCGCAGGTGTAGCGGTGGTTCATGGGGATCTCATAGGGCTCGCCCCAGTTCTTACCGTTGTCCTCGCTGCGCACGCACCAGGTTTTCGAGGTGCGAATACCTTCTGAAAAGTCCACCGTGGTGCAGGTGAGCAGCACCACGCTGTCTATCACCACGATGCTCGGGTCGGCATCGAGCAGGTTGGGATGGTCAATCAGCACTTTTGGCTCGGGCCAGGAACACAGTCCGTCGCGGGAGCGGACGCCGACCACGCCGAAATCGCTGGAGTTGGGCTTGTAGCGCGACCAGACGACGAGGATGCTGTCGTCGGCGAGTCGCGCCATGCAGGGAAGGCCGTGGTTCCACCCGTCGGTGTGCGAGGCGATGGTGGCCTGTGCGAAGAAGGCGTAGTCCGGCGGGGTCGCTGGTGCATCAGCGGTAAAGAGCGCTGCGGCAAGAACAAGAATCGCAGTCATGGCAGAGCCTCCGCGGACCGGGGTCGGGGGATGGTCCGTGCGGGCAATGGAACACGATGCGGGGCGGCGATGTCAATTGGGGAGGGTCTTGGGTCTTGGGTCTTGGGTCTAGGGTCTAGGGTCTAGGGTCTAGGGTCTAGGGTCTAGGGTCTAGGGTCTAGCGGGGCGGGGTCAGGACGAGTCTGGGTATTTGTAGCGGATATGTTGGTTGAAGGGGGTGGGTTTGACTCTGTAGTACTCGACT
>CALDSM010000169.1 GCA_937923585.1 uncultured bacterium | reverse complement strand
TACGAGATCTGATCGTGACTGGAGTTCAGACGTGTGCTCTTCCGATCTATGGGGGGAAATGACGGGAAGGCCTCTTTTCCCGCGTGTTCCGCTCCTGATAGAATGCTGCCATGACGCGCAAAGAAATCGTATCTCGTGCCATTGAGCGCCGGGGGCCGCCCCGGTTGCCGATTCATTACTGCAACAGGGATTTTGAGTACTCCGACACGGGTAACGTGGGTTATGGCACCGCGGGTGACTTTGTTCCGCGCGAGGCCGGCGACTCGGAATGGGGTTTCGTCTGGGAAGTGCTTGACGGCACCATGGGCCAGCCCAAAACCCACCCGCTCGCGGACGACTCCGCTCTTGCCGCCTACCGGCCGCCGGACCCGCATGCACCGGGGCGCTTTGACGGCTTTGCCGAACAAATTGCCGCCCATGAGGACCGCTTCATCAAGTTCGGCCTGGGCATCACGGGATTCAACCAGGCAACCTTCCTGCGCGGTTATGAGGCGTTCATGCTGGACCTGCGAACAGACCCCGGACAGGCCGGGCGCGTGGCGGACATGGTGTTTGACTTTGAAAACGGCATTATTGATCAGGCCGTCCAATATCCCGTGGACGCGGTCGCATTTGGCGATGACTGGGGCACGCAGCAGGGGCTCATGATTGCGCTTGACCAGTGGCGGGAACTGTTCCGGCCGCGCTATGCGGCTCAGTTCGAGCGGGTGCGGCGCGCGGGCAAGAAGGTGTGGTTCCACTCTTGCGGCAACGTGCATTCCATCCTCGGCGACCTGATTGACATCGGCGTGGACGTGGTTGAACTGCTCCAGCCGGATGTCATGGGTGTAGAGCGACTCGCACGGGATTTCGGGGGCAAGGTTTGCTTCTGTTGTTCCATTGACCATCAACGCCGCGCCATTTCAGGCACGCGCGAGGAAATCTTTGACTATGCCCGGCGGTTGCGTGACACACTGGGCGCGTTTAACGGGGGGTACATCGCCTACATTGAGGACTATGCCTGCCTGGGCATGGACGAACAGCACTACCAGTGGATTCGCGAGGCCTTTCACGGGCTGAACGCCGAATGATTGTAGCTAAAGAAGCCAACTCTTATTGTGGGATTATCTTGAGTAATGTGTAAGCGCAACTTCTCGGATGGTGTACAGGGAAGGCTTGATCTAAATCGAGGTGGGCAGACATGTCTGACGGAACGTTACAGGAACAGGTCGTAATCCAATGTTCGCAGAGTGGAAATAGAATTATTCTGTCGGCGCGGCAAGAGAACACTTGGGAGCATGGTGAAGAATCTTCTGTCTCGGCTCTTGTGACAATCGAGGCC
>CALDSM010000168.1 GCA_937923585.1 uncultured bacterium | reverse complement strand
TACGAGATCTGATCGTGACTGGAGTTCAGACGTGTGCTCTTCCGATCTGTAGTTTCCGTGGCCAAACACGCCAAACACCGGGAAGCGCCGCAGCGTCCACGCGATGTTGTTGATAAGGATGTCTTCCTTGCCAAAGATGACGGTGGGCCGCAGGATGGCGTGGGACAGGCCCGATTCGCGCAGGGCGCGCTCCAGCACGGCCTTGCCGCTGAAATACTCCAGCGGCGAATCCTCCGACGGGTTGGTGATGCTGGTGTGCACAATGCGCCGCACCCCGGCGCGTTTCGCCGCGTCAAACAGCGTCAGCGTGTTGCGCACCGCCTCGGCATGGGTGAACAGCCGGTGGTTAAAGCGCACCCAGTACGTGTTGTACAGCACTTCGGCCCCTTCCAGCGATGCTGCCAACCGGTCCGGCTGGTCGAAGTTGAATGGATGCACCTTCACCCGGTCGCCGAAGGGATTCGCCCGGTTGGGCGAATTGGTAAGTGTTCGCACCGTCACCCCGGCGACCAGCAACCGCTCCGTGATGTACTTCCCTGTGTACCCAAATGCGCCCGTAACCACCTGCGTTGCCATGCGCAAACCCCTTCTTGGTTTGAACCGGTGGTTCCGTATGTTAGACACTTGAGCCAGAGAAGCGGTTTCGCCGAAAACGCCCATGCTGAACAATTCCGGACGGATGACGTTAACCGGCGAAACAAGGGTTGCCAAATGCGAACTTATCACTTTGCGGCGGTGGTCAAGCGGGAAGGGAACGGATACACTGCATTGTGTCCAGAGTTGGACATTGTCAGCGAGGGGGATACAGTTGATGAGGCGTGCCGGATGCTCAAAGAAGCAGTCAGACTGTTCCTTGAGTGCGCAGGCACAGAGGAAGTGGACGAGCGGACAGGAAAGCAGTGCCACATCATTCCCATGGAGTGCTCCATCGACCAAGACCGATAACGCTTCCGGAAAGCATTCTGAGGGTGCGCAAATTCAGACGCCTTCACTCAAATGTCACAGTCAGTCCGTTCCTGTCGCCCACTTCGATTTCCTTGACGCCCAGAATCTTGCTCCCGGAGAACCCTTCATACAGGACTACAGAGTGCTTCCCATCCGTGCATGGAAATGATACCACATGTTCTTCCGTAGCCACCTTGTGTGCGAGGCGGGCCGGATTGTTCTTGACCAAGAACGGTATTCGTTCAAGGGGAATGTCGGCGGGAAAGACGCTAATTCCCATGTGCCTACCGTCACTTTTGACCGGGATCTTCACCCGAAGCTCCCGACTTGCCTCCTTCAAATCGATTTGCATGGGCACCTTTCTCGACTCGCCATTCGGAATCCAGAGAGTTTTGCTCCAGGGTTTCCGCGCAGAGGCCGAATAACACACTGCTTCGACCAGCACATCCCCCTGGGGAAAGAAGGAGAATGAAAAATGTCCATCTTCGATGCCGGTGTTGCCGGTCGTACAAACGTCTCCGGCAGGAGACAGCGCCGTGTAATGAACCGCCTGCCACAAGCTGTCGTGAATCGGCTTGCCGTCCATCAAGACTGAACCGGTCAGATCGCCCTCGACAGGCGGGGCATTCATGGTGCAACTCGCCGCCCTTTCCGCCTGAACTTCGACCCCGGCGTAGAAATCCCTTTCCGCTTTCGGGCACATAACAACCGTCTGGGAAGAGTCGGGGAACCCGCCTTTGTCGCCAAACCTGTAGTAATCACGCCATACGCCGTCCTGAAAGTACTGCTGTGCTCTGATCGCCGCTTCCCCCGTGGGGAATTCCGTGAATCGCGCCTCTCCCTGCGCGTTTGTCTTCTGTGTCGCGTGCCACCAGGGACTGTCGGGACTCTTCTCATCCGAGCACGCCTCGGCAATAACCCATAACCCTGCGATGGGTTTGCCGCCGTCAAGCATGCGGCACGCAAGCGACCCGCTCGCGACAACCATCTCTATTGAGTCGGAGATGGTGCAGTGGCCCAAGCCAAGTCCTTCCTTGAAGGCCTTGAGATCCTCAATGAAGGCACGGACATCCGGACATTCGAATCCGCCATCCTTGCGGGTGTGCGCGACAGCTTCGGGCAGGGAAGATCCCTCGATGAGCGGCCGCATCTCGGTGAGTACCAACGCATCCGCTACGGGCCGTCCCGCGGCATCCCGGACGTTCCCCTTCAGGTTCGGTCCCGGTTCCAGTGACACCACGGTTTCGCCGAATCTCAGCCAACTGGACCAGCTCAAGTCCGACGGACGCAACAAACGCGGGCGATGGCCCAATGCAGCAAGCCACACGTCAAATCGGGTCAGGTCTTCCCGCTCGATGGGGTGGATGGTTTCGTGGACGACCCGCCCTATCTCCGGGCTGCGCCCCCAATTCGAATCGGGGCGGGAATGGTAGAAGACGAAATATTCGTCAATTGGATTGCCGCTGGTCTTGTCCACGATCCGGACGGCGACATCTTCGACGCCGTAGTACTTCACGGCCCAGCACAAGACAACCACACTCACCGCCACCGCCAACAGTGACAATGCCCCTCGCATGACTCAATGCCTCCCATGTTTGTATCCCCATAGTATAACCAGTTCCCTATCATCAATTCACTTGCCGATCCCGTTCAGAAAAACGACGCCGGAACGGCGCTCCGGGGAGAGCCGTTCCGGCGAGTGAAGACGGCGGGAGAGAGGGGACTACTTCTTCTCTTTGTGGATCGTGTGCTTGCGCAGGGTCGGATTGTACTTCTTGATCTCAAGGCGCTCCGGATGGTTGCGCTTGTTCTTGGACGTCGTGTAGCGGGACGTGCCCGGCGCTTCGGTGCAGTCCAGAATGATGTTCTCGCGGTTTCCCTTGGCTGCCATGTGTAACTCTCCTGTCGCTTTGCGGTCGCGTGGTTAAGCGGTTATTTCTTGCCGTAGACCTTTTCCGGGTCGAAGGCTTTTTCCTGTTCCATAAATGTCAGTGTGTAGCCGTCCTTCGCCGCGTCGCCCACGGGAAGCGCGCGGTAGAAGCAGGAGCGGTAGCCCGTGTGGCACGAGGCGCCGCCGACGGCCTCGACGCGCATCCAGATGGCGTCCTGGTCGCAGTCAATGCGGATCTCATGCACCTTCTGCACCAAACCGCTCGTGGCGCCCTTGTGCCACAGCTCCTGGCGGCTGCGGCTGTAATACACCGCCTCGCCCAGTTCCATGGTCTTCTTGAGCGCCTCGGCGTTCATGTACGCCAGCATCAGCACCTCGCCGGTCACGTGGTCCGTCGCCACGGCGGGAACCAGTCCGTCGGCGTCGAACTTGGGGGCCAGTTCGGTGCCGGATTCCACCAGCGCTTTCGATGTCCGTTCTGCGAAGTCAGCCACAATCCTGTTCCTTGGCCGCATGGGCGGCGTTCTAAGAGGCAACCCTACCCGAATCAGCGTCGGCGGACAGGGCTCTCCGGCGAAAGGAGTCGTATTATACACAAAACCCTGAGCGGAAATCAGGTTTTTCCCGATAGCCCCCGGTTCCCATTTATGGTTGCACTGTGCTAATCTATTGCATCCCGCAGTTCAACGCTGCGATATGTCTCTTTATATGGAGGACAAAGCAATGGCATTGACATTCTTCAACACGTTCACGCGCAGCCTGGAAGTGTTCAAACCGATCAGCGAAGGCAAGGTAGGCCTCTACACCTGCGGCCCGACCATTTATAACTTTGCGCATATTGGCAATTTCCGGGCATACGCGTTTGAAGACCTCTTGCGGCGCTATCTCGAGTACAAAGGCTATGACGTCTTCCACGTCATGAACCTGACCGACGTTGAGGACAAGATTATCAAGGCCTGCCGCGAAACGGGAAAACCACTCAAAGCAATCACCGGCCAGTTCGCGACCGCCTTCTTTGAGGATATCCGCGCGCTGCGCATCAAGCCGGCCCATTTGTATCCGGCGGCCACCGACTACATCCCCGAAATGGTGGCGATGATCAAGAAACTGCGCGAGAACGGCCACACCTATGAGATCCGGGGCAGCACCTATTTCAAGATCAGCACCTTCTCCGACTACGGCAAGCTGAGCCACATGAACCTGAACCAGCTTCAGGCGGGCGCCAGCGGGCGCGTGGACGCCGACGAATACGAGTCCGACAACGCCCGCGACTTTGCACTGTGGAAGGCCTGGGACGAGAACGACGGCGATGTCTTCTGGGAGACCGAACTGGGCAAGGGGCGGCCGGGCTGGCACATCGAGTGCAGCGCCATGAGCAACAAGCACCTCGGCCCGCATTTTGACATCCACTGCGGCGGGGTGGACAACATCTTCCCGCACCACGAAAACGAGCTGGCACAGTCGCGCTGCGCCACAGGCGAGCCCTTCGTCAACTACTGGCTGCACTGCGCGCACCTGGTGGTCGAGGGCCGCAAGATGTCCAAGTCGCTGGGCAATTTCTACACGCTGCGCGACCTGCTAGGCCGCGGAACCGACCCGCTGATCCTGCGCTGGGCGCTGCTCTCCACCCACTACCGCCAGCCGAACAACTTCTCCTTTGACGTGCTTGACGCCGCGGGACGGGCCCTTGGCCGTATCCGCGACTTCCGCCTCAGCCTAAGCGGTGATTTCCCGTCGAACGGCTCCGATCTCACGGACCAGTGCGCAAAATGCGCCGCCGAGTTTGAGGCCGAGATGGACAATGACCTCAATATCTCCGGCGCGCTGCGCGCGGTGTTTAATTTCATTCGCGACGTGAACAAGGAACTGGCAGGAAGGGGCGTCAGCAAGGCGGGAGCGGCCAATGCAATCGGTCTGCTGGACCAGTTGGACGCGGTAACGGGCATCTTCCGCCCCGGCGTGGACGACGAGGCGCCCCCGGAGGTCGTGGAAATGATGGTGGCGCGCCAGCAGGCCCGCCGCGACCGGAACTTCGCCGAATCGGACCGGCTGCGCGATGCGATGCAGGCCGCGGGCTGGCTCGTTGAGGACACGCCCAAGGGACCGCGCATCAAGAAGGCGTAAGACCTTCGCCTATTTTGTCGGAACGCCGGGCGTGGTGAACCACGCGGCGAGAAACTTTGCGGCCGGGCCGTCGTAGACGGCGCGCTTGATGTTCATCCAGGTGCGCTGGTCTCCCACCGCGTAGTACACGTGAGTCTTGCCGTTGAATTCGGCCATGTCCAAATCGGAAGCGTCTATCCCATCGTCGGCTTCATCGGGGGTGACCACCGGGTTCGCACCGCTCAGTTCCCAAGTCTTCAGGTCGCTGGAGCGGGCCACGTACACCTGGAAGAACCAGCGCGGCTTGCGGTGCTCGGTGTAGAGCACGTAGTAGTACCCGTCGGCGTAGCGGATGCAGGGACAGGCGACGTATCGGTCCGCGCCCAGAATCGCGCAGTCTTCCTTGGTCCAATTCTCCAAATCCTTTGACCGGGCAAATTTCGCGGTGAAGGCGGGCCATTCCGGCGCGTTGGTTTCGTAGGCCATCACGAAGCCGTCCGGCCCCGCACAAACCGAAGAATTGAACAGGTGCTCGGTATTCTCCTGCTTGATGACCACCTTGGACTCCCACTGCTTGAGGTCTGCTGATTTGAACATGGTCACGTCGTTCCAGTTGTCCTTTTCGAAACGGGACGCGAACACGTAGAGCGTGTTGTTTTGCACTAAGGCACAGGCAAGACTGTGGCCTTCCCCAAAGCGCGCGAGTTCCGCGCCCGACTCGACGTCGGTCAGCGTGAGGGAGTAGTCCGCCGCCGTGCCGCCGCTCGCCGGGCGCACGCAGGCCATCAGGCAAAGCTTCTCCTTCCAGATCACGGGCGTCACTTCGCACATGTCCTTGCGGACCAGTCCCTGTTTTGCCATCGCGGGCCGCAGGTCCGCCGGTTTGGGCGGCGCGAGCATGGCAAAGGTCTCGACGGGCCAGTGGTCCATCCGGAGGAAGCCCTTGGGCACTTCCTGTGTGAACTGCACATAGGCCTTGCAGTCGCCCTTGGTTGTGTATTTCAGGTCTCCCACCGTGTCCTTGTCCACCTTCACGCCGAAGACCTTGTAGCCCATCAGCGTGGAGTCCTCGAAATCCACGGCGAAGTGCTTTCCCGCCTGCACACTCTGCACAATGCCATCAGTCGGGGTACCCACCGGCTGGGAGAAGTTGAGGGTGATCAACTGGCAGCGCCGCACCAGCGCGCGCGTGTAGGTCTTGAATCCGTAGTTGCCGCCTTTGAGCGAGCACTGCGGGCCCACCATGACGCAGTCCTCAAAGAGCACGTCGGGCCGGTCAGGCATGGTTTGGTTTTCGATGCGCACATAGGCGCCCGACGTGTCGCCCCACCAGTCCAGCGCCCACAGGTGGCAGCGGCGGTAGGTGATGGGCTCGTCCGGCCGCGAGAGGCAGTTGCCGATACCGCCGCCGAAGGCGCGACCTATGGAGAAGCAGTCCTCCACGATCACGGTGAACGGCTCCACCTTGTCCGTCGTGTCGAAGAAGATGCCGCCGTCGCCGCCGGTGGCGTAGAGCCGGCTGAGCTTCCACCGGTCCCACCCGATGGCCGAAAAGGTCTCGTCCGTGTGCTCCTTCGACCAGCCCTTGCTGTAGGACTTGATGTTGCCCCACCAGTCGTAGCTTTTCATGCCCTTCTCAACGTCACCGCAGTCCATGACCACCCAGCCGGAAGCGCCGGACCCCAGCGCGCCGTCAAAATCGCCCACCAGTTCGTTGTACGCCCCGGCGGCGCCTTTCTGCGCCGGATAGAGGTTCGCCTCCATGTACGTGTCCGGCCGAATTGCTATCCGGTGCCCACCCTTGTCGTCCGGCACGGAGTCCAGTGCCTTTTGTATGGTCGTGAACGCCTTTGCCCAGGATGTCCCGTCCGAATTATCTCCCAGTTTGGACACGTACAGCGTTGTGCCCCATGCCTGACCCACGAACAAACAGCAACCCACAGCCAGCGTCAAGGCCTTATTCATGATGGAAGTCTCCCGTTGGATTTCGGCCAGTGTACGCCAGTCCGGCGCGCCCCGCCAAGTGTCCAGCACGGGCAAGGAAGAATGCGTTAATTGTGCGCCTGCGGCATGCGGGCAGGCAGGCATCACGATGAAACCGCCTCACATCCTGACGGGTCCTTTTGTCAAGGCAATTTTGGCGGGCATCACCACGGCAGGACCAACTGCGAGGTGAACGACGCTCAATAGGGCCGCAAACAGGGTACAGAACAGGGAGTGAAGCATGAGGAAGTCTGCACTTCGGGGTATGCTGGGGTGTTTCTTGGCCACCGTCCTGATCGGATGCGGGTCATCGCTCAAACTGGACAAGACCGCCCTCGAGGATGCCGCCAAGCGGCATGATGTCCGAATTTTGCGCGACACCTGGGGGGTGCCGCACATTTTTGGCGACACAGACGCGGATACGGCCTTCGGTCTGGCCTATGCCCACGCGGAGGATGATTTCCCCACCATCCAGGAAAGCCTTCTCATGGGGCGCGGCCTGCTTGCCTCGGAGAAGGGCAAGGAGATGGCACCCATTGATTTTGCGGTACGCCTCTTCCGTGTCTGGGAAAAACTGGACGCCCAGTACGAAAAGGACCTTAGCCCGGACACCCGCCAGCTTTGCGAGGCCTACGCAGAGGGCGTGAACTACTTTGCCATGCTGCATCCGAAAGAGGTTCAGCGCAAAGATGTTTTCCCTATGACCGGCAAGGATGTGGTGGCAGGCTTTGTGTTGAAAGCCCCCCTGTTCTTTGGACTGGACGGACTCATCAAGAAAGTCATGTCAGACACCCCGCAACCGTCCGCGAAAGGCAAAATGGCTGGAGCCGCTTCCGCCGCCCGGGACTTCTTCCTTCGCGGCGCGCAGGAGCTTGGGTCGAACACCTTCGCCGTGGCCCCAAGCCGGAGTGCAGACGGGAAGACCCGTCTGAACATCAACTCGCACCAGCCATGGACCGGCCCCGTGGCCTGGTACGAAGCGCACCTGCACAGCAACGAGGGGCTGGACATGGTGGGCGGGGTTTTTCCCGGCGCACCGGTCATTCTGCACGGCCACAACCGCAATCTCGGCTGGGCGCACACGGTCAACCTCCCGGATCTGGCCGATGTCTATGAACTTGAAATGAATCCCGACAACCCGAACCAGTACAAGTTTGACGGACAATGGAGGGACCTTGAACGGGGCCAGGCCAGGATAAGCGTCCGGCTGTGGGGCGCGATCAACTGGACCGTCAAGCGAGAACTGCTGTGGTCGGTACACGGTCCGGCCGTCCGCACGAAGCAGGGCGTGTACGCCATACGCTACGCAGGCATGGACAATATCCGCCAGGTCGAGCAGTGGTACCGGATGGGCAAGGCGCAGAACTTCGACACCTGGCTCGATGCGGTGCGCAAACGCGATCTGGCCAGTTTCAACATCGGGTACGCCGACCGGGAAGGCAACATCTACTACCTGTACAATGCCCTGCTGCCCAAGAGGGCCGAGGGTTATGACTGGCAGGGTTATCTGCCTGGAAACACCTCGGAAACCCTCTGGTCGGAATACCTTCCCTTTGAGCAACTGCCGCAGGTCAAGAATCCGGCGGCGGGATTCATCCAAAACTGCAACAACACCCCCTTCCAGACCACCGTGGGGCCAGAAAATCCCAGGCCGGAGAATTACTCGCCGACCCTCGGCATTGACACGATAATGACCAACCGCGCACACCGCGCACTGGAACTGTTCACTGCTGACACGTCCATCACGGCCGAAGAGTTCCTTCAGTACAAATTCGACACGGCCTATTCGCGCAACGGCACGGTGAACGAACTCCTAACGCAACTGTTTGCCGCGCCCGTACCGGACGACCCGCTGGTACGCGAGGCTCTGGACCTGCTAAAGCGCTGGGATTTCCAAACCAATCTCGAGAACCGGTCCACAGCCATCGCTGTGCTGACCCTGGAGCCCGTCATACGCGCGCAGATGTTCCACCAGGAACCGCCCGACCTGATGGCGACTCTCCGGGAGAAGGCGAGACTGCTGAAGGACAAACACGGCCGCATTGATGTTGAATGGGGCGCAATCAACCGCATGAAGCGCGGGGACAGAGTGGACATCCCCCTGTGCGGCGGGCCCGACTGTCTGCACGCGGTTTATGGGGAACTCAAGGACGGACGCCTTATCGGCAACGCCGGGGACTGCTATGTACTGTGTGTGGAGTGGGACAAAGAGGGGCGCGTCTCTTCAAAGAGCCTGCACCAGTTCGGCAGCGCCACCATGGACGAACGGTCCCCGCACTTCGCCGACCAGACGGAGTTGTTCAGGGGACTCAGGATGAAGGATGTCTGGATGGATGAGGACGACATCCGCCGTCACATGGAAAAGGAATACCGACCCGGCGAAGAGGACAATACAAAACTTCTGAGAGCGGCACGGTGATTGCCCGCCGACCTGACGGCACAACCCTGCGGGACAAGGCCGACTCCGTATGGGATGAAGCGCTGCGCCGTTCCCGAAGCGCGCAAACAAGCCCGGCCCTGACGCGCGCTTGCAGCCTTTAGCAGATTTCTTTATAATGTCTTTGGTCTACTCAATCCTGCCTACGCGCGAACGCATGGGCAGTGATTGGGTTCAAGCGGAGAGAAGGAGCGGTTAATGATGCGGAAGAGTTGGGTTTTCTTGGCGCTGGCACTGTGCCTCGCCGCGTTGTCCGCCGTCGCGGAGCTGCAAAACGTTGACGTGAACGGGCAGATTCGCATTCGCGGCAATTACATCACAAACTGGTCCGCCAATCCCCCGGCCCTGCGGTATTCGCCCCTGTTTACCGCCGGACGTCCGATCGGCGGCCCCTTTGCGCCGGCCATCCTGAGCCCCTACAAGTGGGACCGTGAAGGACCGGACTACTCGGCCGTCGAGCAGCGCACCCGCCTGGGTGTTAAAGCGGACTTCACCAACGAAGTCAGCGCGTTCATCGAACTCGATTCCTATGGCAATTGGGGCACGAACTTCCGGTCCAACTACCTCACCGGCATTGACAACCGCGGCGCCGCGGATGTGAGCCTCTTCCAGTCCTATGTCAATGTGGACAAGATGTGGGGCGCGCCGCTGAGCCTGCGCGTCGGCCGCCAAGAACTTGCCTTCGGCAGCCAGTGGCTGGTCGGCCCGCGTGATTTCGGGTTCTTCTGGACCGGCATATCCTTTGACGCCATCCGGGCCACCTACACCGGCGACACGTTCACGGTGGATGCCTGGGCCGCCAAACTGGCCGAGAGCTTCGGCAACTGGGGCAAGGACGACACGGACTTCTATGGTGTCTACGCCTCCTGCAAGGCCATCGAGAACCATACCTTTGACCTCTACTGGATGGCGCTGAGCGACAACACTCCCGGCATGGGCGACACGCTGTTCCACACCACCGGTCTGCGGGCCGCGGGCAAGTGCAGCGCGTTTGACTACGACATGGAAGTCGCCTACCAGTTTGGCGCCAACGATGCGGCCGGTTTCACCTTCGGCGACCCCAACGTCAAGTGGGACGTGTGGGGCGGCAAGGTTGATCTCGGCTATACCGTGGACACGGTCCTGCAGCCGCGCTTCTTCCTGTCCGGCCGCTACTATGGCGGCGAGGACAACCGCGACATCAGCTTTGGCGAGTGGCTTTGCCCCTTTGACACACCCAGAGCCAGCATGAGCTTCAACCGCCTCTTCTCGAACGAGATCAGCAACGGCTTTCTTGATCTGACGAACGACCTGTCCAACGCATGGTGGGCGCGCCTCGGCGTCATTATCGCCCCGGTGGAGTGCGTGCACACCGTCATCGCCGTCACCCACTACGAAACCGTGGACGCTTTCGACCGTCCCGTGGTGCCGCTCCTCAGCTTCTGGACGAAGGAGAACAGCAAGGATCTTGGCTGGGAGTTCTTCATCTTCAATGAATACCAGTACAGCGAGGACCTCACCTTCGAGTTGGGCTGGAGCCACCTGTTCGTTGGCGACGGCCTGAAAGAGGGCAATTTCTCCACCAGCAACGGGCTGGTGTTCAACGGCGGTTCCGACAGCGCCGACGCCGATTACTTCTACGGCGGCATGAAGATCGCCTTCTAAAGGACCAAAATCGCGTGTAGAAGAAGTTCAAGCCCCGCAGAGACGCAGGCGTTTCTGCGGGGTTTCGTTTGGCGCAGGTTGAAGGCGCATTTCCGCTCTTTTCTTGAGTGCGGTGGCCATGCCGCTGCTTTTCTTCGCCGGGGCCATGTCCCGGCGCGGTGGAAGCGCCGCTTCCACCAAAGCGGCGGCATGGCCACCACACTCAAAGGGGACATGGGCCGTGCTTGTCCGCGAATCAAGCCGTGAGAGCGCGCAGGGCATGCAGGCCTGCGAGATTGAACTGTTGCCGCAGAAGAAGTAGGCTTACAGGAGAAAGGCCGCGCTCCAGGGTGTGACGGGCGCGACGCGGCCAGACCCCGAATGCCCGGGTGGGAATCGGCCCGCGGGGAACGTGAAAGGGATAGGCATGCCACGGCTCACGGATCAGGAAAAACAGGACATACTCCGGTATATCGAGGCGGACAAGCCGCTGCCGGACAAGTACCGTTTCCTGCTCTTTGCCGACAAACGCGAGGTCGAACTGGTCTGGAACGGCAAGACCAGCGAGGTCTGTAATGTTGTCCTGCCCTTTCAGGTCATCGAGCAGGTGGACGAACCCCGTGCCGAGAATCCGGAAGACGCAAAACTGGGTACGGACCGCTTTCAGGGGGATCTCTTCTTTACCGACGCGCGGGGCCGTCAGCTCAAGGGATGGACCAACAAGCTCATCTGGGGCGACAACAAGCTCATTTTGTCCAGCCTCAAGAACGGCCCCCTGCGCGAAGAGATTGAGCAGCAGGGCGGACTCAAGCTGATTTACATAGACCCACCCTTCGATGTCGGCGCTGACTTCTCCATGGACATCGACATAGGTAACGACACGTTTACCAAGAAGCCGAACATCTTGGAGGAGATTGCCTATCGAGACACGTGGGGCAAGGGTGCCGATTCCTTTATAGCAATGATCTATGAACGGCTGGTTCAGATGCGCGATCTGCTGGCAGAAGATGGAAGCATTTATGTTCATTGTGATTGGCGCGTGAATGCTCTAATCAGGCTGGCTTTGAACGAAGTCTTTGGCTCAAAACAGTTTATCAATGAGATAACGTGGAAACGCGCCCACACAGTCAAAGGCAATATTGGTCAAGGTAGCAAGTACATGGGGGCTAATACCGACACACTGTTTTTGTACGGAAAAACTCCGGCCTACACATTTAACAATGTCTTCGTGCCTTACTCTGATGACTATATTGATTCATTCTTCAAGTACTTTGAACCTGGAACCGGAAGAAGATATAGGCTCGTTAGTATGATAGGGCCAGGGGGAGCATCAAAAGGTAATCCAAGCTACGAAATAATGGGCGTGACGAGGTACTGGCGATATAGCGAGAAGACGATGAAAGAGTTGATCGCAAAAGACCAGATTGTCCAGACAGCACCTGGAAATGTTCCGCAGAAGAAGCAATACCTGGATGAAGGAGACGGTGTTTCGATTCAGTCATTATGGGATGATATTTCGGGAATCGGAGCGTCATCAATCCAAGGAACTGGCTATCCGACACAGAAGCCAGAAGCGCTCCTGGAACGCGTAATTATGACATCCTCAAATGAAGGCGACTTGATTGCCGATTTCTTCTGCGGATCTGGCACGACGGCGGCGGTGGCGGAAAAGCTGGGGCGCAAGTGGATCGCCACCGACCTGGGCAAATTCGCCGTTCACACGACACGCAAGCGCATGATCGGTGTGCAGCGGCAACTCAAGACCGAAGGCAAGGACTACCGCGCCTTTGAGATACTCAACCTGGGCAAATACGAGCGCCAGCACTATATCGGCGTGAACCCAAACCTGCGCGAGGCGGAACAGCAGCAGCAGTTGGCGGAGCGGGAGGCGGCGTTTCTCGACCTGATCCTGCGCGCATACCGGGCGGAGAAAACGGACGGTTTTGCCTGTTTCCACGGCAAGCGGGCGGGGCGTCTGGTGTCGGTGGGGCCGGTGAACCTGCCGGTGACGCGGCTGTTTGTGGAGGAGATCACCCTTGAATGCCGCAAGAAGCACATTACGAAGGTGGACGTGCTGGGCTTTGAGTTCGAGATGGGGCTGTTCCCCAACGTGCTGGACGAGGCGCGGGCCAAGGGCATAGACATTGCCCCGAAATACATCCCGGCGGAGGTGTTCGACAAGCGGGCCGTGGAGAAGAATCAGGTGGTGTTCCACGATGTGTCGTTCATCGAGGTGAAGGCGCACACCCGGAAGAACGCCGTGGCCGTGGAACTGACGGACTTTTCGGTGTTCTACTCGCAAGACTCGATAGCGAACGCCGAGGCGGCGATCAAGGAGAAGGGCAGCCG
>CALDSM010000167.1 GCA_937923585.1 uncultured bacterium | reverse complement strand
TCTTCTCGTTCCGCAAGCCGGTTCCTTCCTACTTTACCGGACCGGACGCGGCGGACGAGTGGGGCTGGCTGGAGATTTTCCCACAGCACGTGTTCCGCAACAGCAGGGGAGAGGCGGAACAGATGACCGTGGGCGTGGCACAAAACGCGGTCGGGGGAAGGCTCGGCTCGCTGTCAGAGCCGGGCGCACTCGGACGCAGCTATCACAACGGCGCCTGGGACAAGCGGCCGAACGCGTCCCGGTACGGGTTCAACTTTGCCGAACAATGGGATCGGGCGCTGAAGGAAGATCCCCGTTTCGTGTTCGTGACCGGATGGAACGAGTGGATTGCAATGCGGTTCGGCGAGTTTGCGGGCGTAAAACAGCCGGTGATGTTTGTGGACCAGTTCAATGAGGAGAACAGCCGCGACATCGAACCCATGCGCGGCGGGCACGGAGACACCTACTATTATCAATTGGTGGATTACGTCCGCAGGTACAAGGGCGCGCGCCCGCAGCCCAAGGCGGGAGAGGCCAAGAGCATGGACATCACCGGCGGACCGGAGCAGTGGGAGGGAGTCACTCCCGAATACCGCAATCACCGGGGAGCATTTCACCGCGATCATCCCGGATGGGGTGCGGCGGGCCGGTACACGAACAACACTGCACGCAACAATATAGTCCGCTGCAAAGTCTCACGTGATGCGGAGAACATTTACTTTCTGGCCGACACGGCCGCGCCCATAACGCCAATGACGGACCCCGCCTGGATGCGGCTGTTCATTAACGCGGACCACCGCGCCGAAACAGGATGGGAAGGCTATGACTTTGTGGTGAACCGTGTTCCGCCCGAAAATGGGCAGGCCGTGGTGGAGCGCTGCACGGGCGGCTGGACATGGGAACGCATCTGCACCGCGCCCATGGCGGCACAGGATAATCGCCTGCAACTCGTCCTTCCGCGCGCGCTGCCGGGGCTTGTGCCGGAAGCAAAGCTCAACTTCCTCTTCAAGTGGGCCGACAACAATTGCGACAATGGCGACATCATGGACTTCACCACCAAAGGCGACACCGCCCCACCAGGAAGGTTTGCCTACCGCTATTACGAGTAGGGAGTGGGGGGCCGTGAAGTGCTGCGAAGCAAAACGTACGCATTGCCCCGTTTCATAATCTTCCGGAGGGGACTCAGGAGTGGTTTGTTCGGCTGAGGTCATCCGAATCCGCCTGCGGCAGGGGAACGTGGCTTCGGGTCAGCCAATAGTGGAGGTCTTTCCGGAAATGGCCGGATGCCCTTAGCGTGGTGAAATCACGGTTCGTCGCGGCAATGATCCGCGTGTCGGTCAGCTTGGTCATGGGGGAGCCCACGGGATGGTATTCGCGCGTGCGAAGCACGCGGAACAGCGCCTCCTGTATTTCGGGAGAAAGGTCTCCGAACTCCTCGAGAAACACCGTTCCGCCCGCTGCCGCCGCAATGAGCCCTTCCCTGATGATGAGCGCTTCTTCGGCAACGCCGCCCGGCATGCGGCCGAACAGGGCATCGGCAAACGCGTCATAATCAAGCCCGCCTGTCTTTATCACCACAAAGCTTCCCCGGCGTCCGCTTAGACTGTGAATGGCGCGCGCCACCGCCTCTCTCGCCGCGCCCGATGCGCCGGAAATGAAGACCGGTCCCAAATTCTTCGCGATACTCCTGCAATAGCGGACGACATTCGCCATGACATCGTCCGGCAGCGCGATCCGCCCGAAGGCTTCCGGCTGGGCACCGTCGTCGTAGAAGAGGCCCCTTCGGATGAGCTCGTTCTCACGGCGCAGTTCGCGCACCTCGACTGCGCGACGAACGCCCGAGACCAGGCGGCCCTTCTCCACAGGCTTCACCATGTAGTCGAAAGCGCCCATTTCAATACAGTTGGCGGCCTGTTCCGCCGAATTGGCGCCGGTGACGATGATTACGGGCACCTCGGGATGCTCCGCAAGAATGATGGGCAGCAGCCGCTCCCCTGAAATATACGGCATGGAGAAGTCAAGAAGCACCGCCGAGACTTCCTTGTCGTTGAGGATATCCTGCACCCTGCGCGGGTCCTGGCACTGGATGATGTTGTTTATCCGCGCCATGACCAGCACCATCTCGTTGCTCTGCAGGGCGGACAGTTCGTCATCCACCAACAGCACGGGAAGGGCCGGGAAAAGGACACGATCCATCACTATTCTCCAAACCCGTCAGCAAACGGCCGCGCGGCCACCGGCAGAACCTGCGTCGCGCGGATTCCCGCTCCCGGTTTGGAACCGGACTCACCCGTGCCGCGGCGCCCACGCGCGTCGTTGAATGAGAAGCGGTTCACAAGCCAGGCCCCCCCCTGAAGGATCGGTTTGCCTGTGGTGAAGGCCCTGAGAGAGATCTTGATGGGCTTGCCCCGTACGGTATTCATCAGTATTGCCGCTCCTTATTGCCTCGAATAAATTAACCATAGAGAGCAACAAACCTAAGGGGCGGTTTATTTTTTGGGGGAGTGAAGGCGAAAGTGTTTGTCTAGTGCTTGATCGCGTCAGACAGTCTGTCATGAAAGAAGAGCGCGGCGGCGGAGCCCTTTTCCTCGTCGTTCACCGTGAAGAACGCGACGTCCGGGTGTTCCTCCCTTATCTGGGAGGGGATCTCTACGTCGCTTATGAAGATCAAGGGCTGACCGGCGCGTGCAATGGAGGCTACCAGTTTGGAGAACAGGCAGGCAAGAATGTGCGCGTTCTGCCCGCTGAAGTCGCCCTGCTGCGGCGAATGACTGGGAGCCAGGTCAAACGCGACGTTGGAAATCTGCAAACGGTTCTTCGAGAACCGCCAGCCGCCGTGTGAATCGGGCGAGACCAGGTTCTTCAACTCCACGCCCCCGTTGTGGGTTTCGTTTAAACGCAGCAGATTGGCGAAGGAACTGACAGCCTCTGTCTCGCCCGTCAGCACCGTGCGTCCGTCCCGCTTTTCAAAGCAGCAGCACGAGGTGCCCTCGAACACGTCTGAAAGGCAGGTGACTATTGTGCTTCCGGACGCCGCATCCGCCGCATGGGCCAGCGCCTCGTCCTGCCGGACGTAATACAGGCGGTCAAGGTCGGCGGTGACCAGCAGTTCGTTGTCCTTGATCACTTCCCTGACAACATCGCGCGGGTTCATGACTTTGCTGAAGAAATGAAACAGGTCTCCCGCAAAGCGTCCGCAGGCATGCGGAAACAGGTGGGCGTGCAGATTGACAAGATTCTCCAGAAACACGAACGGTTTTCCCAGGAAGACGACATGGCCGACATGGTCGCAGGAGCCCAGCAACTGCTCGATGGCATTTTCCGGAAACGTTCCGCGCGGGTTGACAGAATCATAGTAGTCGGTCTCTTTGATCTGCCGCAGCACCCGGCCGTCCTCGGCGAGAGCGGCGAACGGACTGCGCACGTTGTAGTTGAAAAAAAGTGATTTCATCAGAAGCGCCTCGTTATGGAGGATTCCGTCTCGGAGAAGGCCGCAAACGCCCCCTGGTTCCTCGAGGAGCTTTTTGCCAGCAACGCCAGGGGGAAACATAGGAAGTAAACCACGGCGAGCGCTCCCCACACGAAGACGCGCGATACTGCCCGCACCAAAATCAGGACGTTCGTCTTAAGGGAGTGCACGAAGAAGTGGACGATGAGCAGGAAGGTTTCCCGTGCCCGGTAGGGAAGAACGCTGCCGATGGCGCAAATGAGCCAAGCCCGCAGCAGCGCCCTGCGCTCCTCAAGCTCCTTCCAGTTGAACCCGCGGGAGGGGACCGCGCGAATGCGGTTCCGGAAGGCCGCGCAGGCCACGGCATTGTAGATGAGTTGAAACACCGCAACGACCAGGATTACCAGCAGCCACTTAGGCATTGGAAAGCCTCCCCCGCATGAAGTCAATCTTCTTGTCGAAGAGCGGTTTCAGTTTCTGCTCGTATTCTTCAAATGTGTAGCGGCTGAGGTAGAGACTGGCAAGGCTTGCGAAGAGGATCTGCTGGCTGCATGTCGGCTGGATGTCCTTGCTGGTGCCCTTCACCCTCAGGCCCGGAGTAAGTTTCGCCTCGTACAGCCCCCGCTGGGTGTCCAAGTCATATACGGGGGTGTCGTAGAGAATGCCGTTCTCCTCGTAGAGCTTTGTGAGGGAGTTGAGGAAGATTACCTTGTTTTGCTCGGGAAACTTCCGGGTCGCGTGCGCCGCGCCGTCGTACACAACATGAATGTCGTGTTCCTTGCAGATCTGGATGGTCTTCCAATGCATCCCCAGTTTGCAGATGCCGCACATCGAAGCGGTGACAAAGCCAAACCGGGCCAGATCTTTGATCCAATCATGGTAGGCCACCTCCCGGTATTCCTTGTCAAAACGGTCGAAAAGCCGGACGAATCTGGTCTCCGGAAAACGCGCACACAGCCGCTCATAGTTCACTTGGGACCGCTCCATGCCGAACAGCCCGAAGCGTCTGAGCGTCAGCATGTAGACGGTTGATGCCTGCTGCGCGGCCAGGAACGCTGCCATTGTGGAGTCCGAACCGCCGGAGAACATAACCAGAATCTTGGGGCAGGTCTTTTCCATCCATGTCTCCTTGAGAACCCGGCATTGGGAGCGATCAGACACCCTTCCTGTCTCTGCCTTTGAAAGGGTCCGCCACCGCCAATTCACACTGGGCAAGGGGCACTTTATCATACTTCGCCCGCAGTTACGCTAGCCCGATTTTCATGTTTCTGTAGTCTAATAGTAGTTCCAAACGCCGAAAAAAGTCAAGTTAATTCTATCGGTATAATGTACATTTGGGTGGGCCGTCGGCAAGGGAGGTAACAAAACCGTCTATTGGGGGCGCTTGCAGTATGTACTGGCTTGCCTAATCGTCGGGAGGTCCCAGCAGTGGTGGAAAACAGCACGCGCTGGCGGCGATGCATGTGCTGTTTGATGGCAGACTGGTCAACGGTAAACAAAGCCGTGAGAGTGTCCCTGTCGGCGTAACGGAGAGCAGGTACGGTGCGGCAATCGCTGCGAGACTCGTGATGCGGAGGAAAGCCGCGTATCTCACAAGTCTCAAATCGCGGTTCCGGTACTGTCCGGTCACGGGCGGTTAACTGCACAAACAACGGACCCTGTCCGTCTGTCGTTGCGCTGTGACGCACCAGGTGGAAGCCGCACTCTTTGGCGGGGACGTAGCGCGTTTAAGGAAGTACGCATCCTGTCGGCGGCGAGGCGCATCTTCCCCGCCCCGTCCAGTTTCTGCTATACTCCGGCTGCCCGGGGCCGTTGGACCGGGCGTTCCCTTTTATTCCAGGACAAGACGCAGGCGGGAGAGACATACAGTGGAATTCCCCAAGAATTTCGAGCCGGGAACCATCGAATCCCGGTGGCAGACCGGATGGGCGGAAAGCCGCATTTATGCGTGGGACCCTTCGCGGGACCGCGATGAGACGTTTGTGGTGGACACGCCGCCGCCCACGGTGAGCGGGTCGCTGCATGTGGGCCACCTGTTCAGCTACTCGCACCAGGATTTCATTGTCCGTTACCAGCGGATGTGCGGCAAGAACATCTTCTTCCCCATCGGCTGGGACGACAACGGCCTGCCCACCGAGCGGCGCGTGCAGAACATGTACAACGTCAAGTGCGACGCGCACCTGCACTACGCGCCCGACTTTAAGCGCGAACGCGGGCTGAAAGGCGCGCCCGCTGTCATCGGCCGCAAGAACTTCATTGAGCTTTGCGATGTGGTCACGAAAGAGGACGAGGCCGCATTCCGCCACCTGTGGACCCGGCTCGGCCTGAGTTACGACTGGGAGCAGGAATACGCGACGATTGACACCCACTGCCGGCGCACCTCGCAGGCCAGTTTCCTGGACCTGCTTGCCAAAAACGAGGCTTACCAGGACAACCGCCCGGTGATGTGGGACATAGACTTTCAGACCGCCATCGC
>CALDSM010000166.1 GCA_937923585.1 uncultured bacterium | reverse complement strand
GCGACCACCGAGATCTACACTCTTTCCCTACACGACGCTCTTCCGATCTCTGCTACCGCAACAACTACGGCAACGACTATCTGAGGACCTTTGAAAAACGCATCCGCGACAGCGTGGACCTGGTGCGGCAGACGGGCGTGGACCTTCCGGTGTCTTTTGCGCTGGGCATCCACACGAGCCACGGCGCGCTGCAATCGCCGGGGGAAATCCAGGATTACCTGTCCATTGCCCGGCGGGAAGGCTGCACGGGGGTGGCGGCGTTTGCGTGGGCCAGTCTGGAGAAGTTTGTTCCGGACGCGGCCCAGGCAGGATGGTTCCGCGAAGTGTCCGCCGCATCGGCTGACAAGCCGCAGTGGCGGGCGAAGGTCACGGTGGATTTCGGCAAGGACCGGGGCCAGAACTTCGGGTCGCTGTTTGAGGCGCTGGACGCGGACGGGCGCGTGGTGGCGGGTGCGGGATTCGCGGGCGCCTACAACTCGTACTATCGCGCGGACCGTCACACGCTGCACTGTTTCGTCCGGCCGCCGCGCGGCGTGGACACCGTGCAGACCGCGGCGTTTCCCCGGCCCTCGGAGGCCTGCCAGCATTACCTGTTCGACCACGCGGGAACGGTCTTTGCGGCAACCCGCTCCGGAGACGGGCGCGTGTTGCGATGGGCGGGAGCGGACGGCGTGTGGAAGGCCACCGATCCCGTTCAATCCCCCGTGCTGCAGGTGGGCAGACTGCGCCTGGAGTTGAGCGCAAACCGGATCACCATGGACGGGCGCGAGGCGTTTCATTTCGATTCGGCCAAGGGTTCTGCCGGTTCCTATTACTATGCCCAGGGGATCCTGTTCTTCCATGTCGCCGAAGCGAATTCGCCGGAACGGCGCACCGCGCTGCATGCGTGCCCCTGGGATCCCGAGACTGAGTCCGCAGTGGCGCTGGAGCGCTGCGTCGTGCTGCCGCTTGCGGCACCGGGCGAGTTTCCCTACTCCTACGGGCAACTGGGCGGCGATGTGATCGCCGGGTCCAACAACGGCGGCGTGTACCGGTTCCGCAATGGGGCATGGTCCACGCTGCGCGCCGCCGACCCCAAGGTGAGTTTCCAACTGTACGCCATGATCAATTACCGCGACCGCCTGCTCATGGGGCAGTACCCCACGGGTGAACTGTTCGAGATTGAGGGCGATGCGGTAAAGCAGGTGGCGGGCTGGCCGCCGCGTCCGGCGAACGCCACCGCGAGCGCCCGTGAGGCGCAGACGCTGACGATTTACCGGGGCGACCTCTTTGCGGGTGTCTGGCCCTGGGGCGAGGTGTGGCGGCTCAAGGAACAGGACCAGGGCTGGGAGTTCGTGGGGCGTCTGTTCCGGCAACCGCAGGTGGAGCCGAAGACCACCGCGCCCTACGAGGCGGAGATGAACGCGCTCGGCGAGAAGGTAAACAACCTGTGGGGGCAACGCGTGACGGCGCTGGTACCGTTCCGCGAGGGGCTGCTGGCGTCCACATCGAACAAGAACGGCGCGGCGCTGGAGGATCGGCTGTCCTTCCTGGCCGGAGGACGGGGACAGGAGTACGGTACGGTACACCGCCTCTATCTTCCAGGCAACCTTGCCGTGCCCACGGTGTGGACGCAGGGAACGACCACATTTGAAGTTGTCATTACACCCTGCGGCCTGACCGTCCTGCAGGACGACAGATGCATCGGAACCGACGCGCTGCCGCCCGGCGCCATGGACGGTTTCGCGATAGACCAGATTCGCTGGGGAGAGGGCGTGTATGGCCCGTTGCAGGGCAAGCGGTCGGGCGAATCACTGGAGAAGCCCGAGCTGTGAGTTGTGCTGATGGCATTTTATTGTGGCGCGGGAACGCCGCGAAAAGCGGGTACAGACACGCCTTTCATACTGCCGAAAGGCGAGTCAGTCCCCGTTTTTCGCTCAGTCCCCGTTTTTCGCTTGTCGCCTAGTGGTGAAACGTTCAAAGGAATCGTTCAATGGTCGTGACGCTGTTGTTGATTGCTGCATCGGTGATGGAAGCCCCGGAAACCTATGACGTCGTGGTGTACGGCGGCACTTCGGCGGGCGTGGCGTCGGCGGTCCAGGCCGCACGCATGGGCAAGACGGTTGTTATGGTGGAGCCGGGACGCCACGTGGGCGGACTGAGTTCGGGCGGGCTTGGCGCCACGGACATCGGCAACAAGGCGGCCATCGGCGGCATCGCCCGGGAGTTCTATCGGCGCCTCGGCAAACACTACAGTCAGGAGGAGGCGTGGACCTTTGAGCCGCATGTTGCCGAGAACACGTTCACGGCGATGCTCGCGGAGGCCGGTGTGCCGGTTGTCTGCGGTGAGCGCCTCGACCTGGCCAAGGGCGTGCAGACGGATCAGGGCCGGATTGTTGCGATGGTGACCGAGAGGGGCCGCCGATTTGAGGGACGCGTGTTCATGGACGCCACGTATGAGGGCGACCTGATGGCCAAGGCAGGGGTTGCTTACCATGTGGGCCGCGAATCCAACGCGGCCTACGGGGAGCCCCTTAACGGCGTGCAGACCAAGAACGCGGTGTATCACCAGTTTGAGTGCGCGATAGACCCGTATGTCGTTGCGGGCAAGCCCGAGAGCGGTTTGCTGCCCGGCATTCAGGAAGGCGGTCCGGGCGAGGAGGGATCGGGAGACAAGCGCGTGCAGGCCTACAACTTCCGCATGTGCCTGACCAACGACCCGGCCAACCGGATGCACTTTCCCAAGCCGGACGGGTACGATCCCCTGCGCTACGAACTTCTTCTGCGCTATCTGAACGCGGGGCACTGGACCGTCATGACCCTCTCGAAAGAAATGCCCAACCGCAAGACCGACACGAACAACAAGGGCGCATTTGCCACCGACAACATCGGCATGAACTATGACTATCCCGACGGCGATTATACCGTGCGCGAGCGGATCTTCAACGAGCACAAGATGTACCAGCAGGGACTGATGTGGTTCCTGGTGAACGACCCGCGCGTTCCCGAGAGTGTGCGCACCGAAATGAACCAGTGGGGACTGCCCAGGGATGAATTCACCGACAACGGCGGCTGGCCGCACCAGTTGTACGTGCGCGAGGCGCGCCGCATGGTCTCCGACCATGTCATGACGCAGCACGACTGCGAGGGCCGCACGAAGTCCGACGACGCCGTGGGCCTTGCCGCGTACACCATGGACTCGCACCACGTGCAGCGTTACGCGAAGGACGGCCGCGTCTGGAACGAGGGCGACGTGGAGGTCGGCGGGTTTCCCCCCTACCCCATCGCCTACCGGTCCATCCGGCCCAGGCGCGCGGAATGCACCAACCTTCTGGTGCCGGTGTGCCTGTCCGCATCGCACATTGCCTACGGGTCCATTCGCATGGAGCCGGTGTTCATGGTGCTGGGCCAGTCGGCCGCGACAGCCGCCGCGATGGCCGTTGAGGCGAACACGGCGGTGCAGGACATTGACGTGGGCCGTCTCCAGGAGCGCCTGAGGCAGGACGGGCAGATTCTGGCGTGGAAGCCGTGACACCGGCGTGCCGCCTACCATTCGGTGCAATGACCGACGGTTTTCGATGGGAGTCCGACGGGAGGACGGCTGGGTTATGATTATCCGAACCACTTGTTGCGTGGTTCTGAACAGGAACAGGCAAAGGACAAGCAATGAGACTGATTCCGCACGCCCTGGCCGCACTATTCCTCTTTTCAGGTACCGTCTGCGCCGAGGGAATTCTGCCGGGGCTTGAGGAGGGGTTTGCCTCTCCCCCGCTTTCGGCGCGGACACGCTGCTTCTGGTGGTGGCTCAACGGCAATGTGACCCGGGAAGCCATCACGCGGGACCTGGAGGAAATGCGGGCGAAGGGATACGGCGGGGCGTTGATTTTCGATGCGGACGGATCCAGCCAGCGCGGCAACAGCGCTGTTCCCGCGGGGCCGATGTTCGGATCTCCGGCCTGGCGTGACCTGTTCAAGCATGCGGTGACGGAGGCCGACCGGTTGGGACTCGAGTTGAGCCTGAACATCCAGAGCGGCTGGAATCTCGGCGCACCGGACGTGACGCAGGAGGAGGCGGCAAAACAGTTGACGTGGTCCGAGACGCGGGTGGAGGGCGACGCGTCCGCGGATACGGTGCTGCCGGTTCCGAAGTGCCGCGACGGATATTACCGGGACATCGCCGTGCTGGCATGCCGCGAACGCGCGCGCGCGGACCAACCCCGGCCGATCCGCCAGCTCAAGGAGAAATCCGCCTTCAAAGAGATCGGCGGCTCGGCGCCGGACTGCCGTCCGCTGCTGCTGGACATTGATGCGCCTCCGGGCGAAAAGGGCATTGCGGCGGATGACGTAATTGATGTGACCGGGAACATGTCTCCCGAAGGCCGACTGCAATGGCGGGCACCGAAGGGAGAGTGGACGGTACTGCGTTTTGGCCACGCGCTGTCGGGCGCGCGCGTTTCAACCTCCAGCGGGGCATGGCAGGGACCGGTGGTGGATTACATGAGCGCGCCGGTGCTGCGGGCCTACTGGGACCGACACGTTCAGCCGCTACTCGACGACATCGGCCCGCTTGCGGGCAAATCGCTGAAGTATCTGCACTCGGACAGTTGGGAATGCGGGGGCATGAACTGGTCGCCGGGGTTTGAAAGGGAATTCCGCGGCCGGCGCGGCTACGACCCGCTGCCGTGGCTGCCGGTGATCGCGGGCAGGATTGTCGGGAACCGGGACAGGAGCAACCGCTTCCTGGCCGATTTCCGGAAAACGATCGGCCAATGCGTCTCGGAGAACCACTATGCGGTCTTTGCGGAACTGGCGCACCAGGCCGGTCTTGGCATTCACCCCGAATCGGGCGGCCCGCATGCGGGGCCCTTTGACGGGCTGAAGTGTCTCGGCAAGAGCGACATGCCCATGAGCGAATTCTGGGTGCCTTCGCCGCACCGTCCCAAGCCGAAGAACCGGTTCTTCGTGAAGCAGGCGGCCAGTGCGGCCCACGCCTACGGCGTGCCGCTGGTGGGCGCGGAGGGGTTCACGTCCATCGGCCCGCACTGGAACGACACCCTGTGGCGGTCCGCCAAGCCCAGCTTTGACCATGAGGCCTGCGAGGGGCTGAACCTGACCTTTATCCACACTTTCACCTGTTCGCCGCCGGAAATGGGCCTGCCGGGCCAGGAGTACTTCGCGGGCACCCATTTCAATCCCAATGTCACCTGGTGGGCGCAGGCGGGCGCGGTCATCGGCTATATGAACCACTGCCAGTTCCTCCTGCAGCAGGGCCGGTTCGTGGCCGATGTTTGTTATTACTACGGGGACCACGTGCCCAACATTGCGGCGCGAAAAGAGGCCGATCCCGCAGGTGTGCTGCCCGGCCATGATTACGATGTGATTGACGAGACGGTGCTGTGCGAGCGGATCACGGCAAGCGACGGCATGCTTGCGCTGCCCGGCGGCATGCGCTACCGGCTGCTGGTGCTGCCGGACCACAAGACCCTTTCCCTGCGGGCACTGGAGAAGGTTGCGGAACTCGTTGAGAACGGTGCAGCAGTGCTGGGTGTCAAGCCGGAACAGATGACCAGCCTCACGGGGGGCGCCGCCGGCGAGAAACGCTTCAAGGAACTGGCCGATCAACTGTGGCCAAAGGCTTCCGCGCAACAGAAGGACCGTGTCATTGAGGGCATGAGCGCCAAGCAGGTGCTGGCCTCCATGCAGGTGCCCCCGGACTGCGCATGGGACGGGGACGACGACGCCTACGGATACATACACCGGCGCGCCGGCGATGTGGACCTCTACTTCGTCTCGAACCGGAGCGAGGACGCTGCAAAGGCGTCGTTCACCTTCCGCGTGGATGAAAAACAGCCGGAACTCTGGGACCCGCTGACCGATTCCCGGCGTGAGGCGAAGGCGTTTCAGCAACGGGATGGCATGACGACGGTGCCGCTCGCTTTTGGACCATACGGTTCGGTCTTCGTGATCTTCGCCAAGGCCATTTCGCCGGACACACAGGGCCGCGCGGACACAAATCATCCCGACTACGAAGAGGCGGCCGTGCTGGAGGGGGGATGGAAGGTGTCATTTGACCCGGCATGGGGCGGTCCGGAGACGGTACCGTTTGAAACACTGAAGAGCTGGACCGAACGGCCGGAGGAAGGGATTCGCCATTATGCCGGCACCGCCACCTACCGAAAGACCTTTACGCTGCAAAAGGAACTGGCGGGGGGCGGCGCAGAATTGACGCTGGATTTGGGTGAGGTGCGCGAGATGGCCGAAGTGACGCTGAACGGCCAGGCGCTGGGGGTGCTGTGGACCAAGCCCTTCCGAACCGACATTACAAAAGCGGCACGGTCCGGCGAGAACCTGGTCGAGATCAAGGTTGTGAACAACTGGCCCAACCGACTGATTGGCGACGCCGCGCTCCCTGCTGAAGCGCGGCGCACGAAAACCAACATCGCGGGCTTCACCGCGGACATGCCGCTGACCCCTTCGGGACTGCTGGGACCCGTGCGGGTAATGAAATGCCCGCTTCAAGAAGGCAAGCAGCCATGAACAGGACCGCATCACGGCGGCATTTCCTGAAAAGCCTCGGGGCGGCGGGAGTTGCCGCCGGACTTGGACCCAACGCCGCATTTGCGGCGGACCCGCCGGCGGTGAAGACCCACTACGACCTGGTGGTTGCGGGGATAGGAAGCGGCGGGTTTGGCGCGGCGCTGGCCGGGGCGCGGATGGGTTTGGACGTGCTGCTGCTGGAGAAGGCCGACCGCATCGGCGGGACGGCCGTCGCTTCGGGCGTGACGATGTGGGAACCCGGCGTGGGCGGAACGGGGTTTTCGCTGGAGATTTACCGGCGGTTAAAGGCGGTCCGCGATGCGGTCGCGGTCTACTCCTTTGGCCGGCACATGTCGTGGAGCGGCATTGACGCATGGCCCGGCAGTGAGTGCCTGCCCGATCCCGCGCGCGGCTATGCCGACACGCTGCAGCGCCACCGGCCCGGTCCGGAAAAGACGGATGCTGCATACCGGAAAGAGCATTGGCACGGCGTCATCTTTGAGCCGGATGTGTACGAAAAGGTTCTGCGGGCATTGCTGGAGGAAACGGGGCGCTGCGCGCTGCTGACGGGAGCCAGCTTTGCGGGCGTCACGTTCCGGGACGGCCGCATTGCGGAAATGACACTGGACAACGGCGCAAAGGTGACGGCGGACGCCTTTGTGGACGGCACCGGCGGCGGCGCGCTGTGCCGGGCCTGCGGCTGCGAAATGATGTTTGGGCAGGAGGAGAAAGGGAAGTTCAGCGAGCCGAGCGCCCCCGAAAAAGCCGATGACCGGGTCAACGGGGTCACGCTCATCTTCCGCATTGCGCCCGTGGCGGATGCGGGCATTGAGCCACTGCCGGTGGGCGTTCCGGAACAGTGCTGGTGGGGCGAATTCGGCGTGATGAGCGCCACGCGTTATCCCAACGGCGATTACAACTGCAACATGCTGCCCACCATGGAAGGCCGGGAGTTCATGAAACTGGGCCATGCGGCCGCCCACGCAGAGTGCCAGCGCCGCGTTGCGGCCTACTGGCACTACGTGCAGGGGCGCTGGCCCGAACTTCAGGGATACCGCCGCTGCTGGACCGCGCCCGCGCTGGGCGTCCGCGAGACATCCCGCGTCCGGGGCGAGTACGTTTTGACGGAGCACGACCTGATCGCCGGGCTTTCCAAGCAGACCCATGCCGACATCATTACGATTGCGGATCATTCGATGGACCGTCACGGCGCGGGCGGCGGCGGGCGTGAGATGGGCGAACCCTACGGTGTGCCCTACCGCTGCCTGGTTCCCAGGGGGTGCAAGAATCTGCTCATTGCCTGCCGGGGGGCCAGTTTCAGTTCCCTGGCGGCGTCCAGTTGCCGCCTGTCCCGCACGATAATGCAGTTGGGCCAGGCCGCCGGGACAGCTGTTGCCCTCGCACGGCAGTCTGGGTGCAGCCTGCCTGACGTGTCCCCGGAGCGGCTTCGGGAGGAATTGCGGCGGCAGCACGTGCAACTGGGGCATCCCCTGACCGCGGAACTGGCGCGCCAATTGACCGAGATGTAACGGGACAGGCACCGAAGAAAGGGGTGGCGATCTTGCGGAGACGCGCCCCCGCGCCGTTACGGTTGACTCAGCCGTGCTGCGGCAACATAATCAATCACGCCTGTCTGAATTTCAAGAGCAGGCGCTGAAACCTGAATACAGCACCATTGGGTAAACACTCCATGCACGACGTGACAAGAATGCGCTTTTTGTCTTCACATGCCTTCGCGGGGACAATGCTACTCCTCTTCGCCGCAGCGCTGTTCGAGACGACGGCGTTCGCGCAGAACGCGCCGGAGCTATCTCCGCAGACACTGGCGCTGCAGCCTGCGCAGGTGATTGCGCACCCCGAACCGGGACGCATGCAGCGGGCATTTCAGGGCATTCCCGGACTGGAACGCGCGGCCAACGGGCGTTTGTGGGCGACGTGGTACGGCGGTGGGGTGACTGAAGGACCGGACAATTACGTCATGCTGGCCACCAGCGCCGACGACGGGGCCACCTGGACGGATGTAACACTCATCATTGACACGCCGGGCATGGTGCGCGCCTTCGACCCCTGCCTTTGGCACGACCCGCAGG
>CALDSM010000165.1 GCA_937923585.1 uncultured bacterium | reverse complement strand
GCGACCACCGAGATCTACACTCTTTCCCTACACGACGCTCTTCCGATCTCCATAGTCTTCCCAGCAGATCTCCAGCGTCTTGGACACCGATTTGTCCGTCTTGTCGTCGGGGAGGTATCCGAGCCGCGCATACTCGGCCACATCGCCGCGCCCCGCGAAACGGGAACCGGCGGGCACCCCCTCCAGCGCCACCCGGCGCATTGCCCGGTAGGCGGTCTGCACGTCGAAATCGCGAACGCCCTTCTGCCAGGCCTCGGACACGGCAAGGTCGGCGGGCGTGCCGAACATGCAGTTGGTATAGCCGCACCCGGACGGCCAGCGCGGCAGGCAACCGCCCGCCTTCGCCATCTCTACCAGCGAGCACATCATGTCGCGCTGTTCGCTGCGGGCAATCAGGTTGTAGAGCGGATGCACGGTGCGCACCGTGTCCCACAGCGAAAGATCGGTGTAATACTGAAACCCTTCCGCCTTGTGAACGGCCCGGTCAAACCCGGTGTAGTCGCCGTTGACGTCGTTGAACACCGTCGGCATCTGGAAGGTGCGGTACAGCGACGAATAGAAAATGCGCTGCTGTTTCGGCGTGCCGCCCTCCACAAAAATGCGCGAGAGCCGCTTCTCCCATTCGGTGCCCGCGTCAGCGACCGCCGCGTCAAAGCCCTTCACCGCGGCCTCGGCCTCCAGGTTCAGCCGCGCGTTGGCAATGCTCACATACGACAGCGCCAACTGCATTTCCACCACGGTCTTCGCGCCCTGCTTCGCAAAGGCAAGGTCCACACCGGCATCCTTGCCGGCAATACTGGTGCTTCCGCTCCTAAACCGTCCGTCGCTCCAAGTGCCGTACTTGGCAAAGGGCTGGTTGAACCGGGCCGCAAAGTAGACATCCAGGCCGTCATAGCGCCCCGAGAAGGAACCATAGAGTCGGACCGTCCCCTCCACCTCCTGACGCTCGGGAAGCACCGTCGCCGTGGCGTTCTCCGTGCGCTTGTTGCCGATGCAGCTCGCGATGTCAATCAGCAGGTGCGGCGTCTCGTCCTTGCCGAATGTGTAGCGGTGCAGCCCGGTGCGCGGCGTGACGGTCAGTTCCGCGCGGACCTCATCCTTGGGCAGACGAACCGAGTAATACCCCGGATAGGCCTGCTCATCGCCGTGCGAGAAGCGCGCAAAGCGCTTCTCCCGCGCAATCATCCTGCCGACCCGCGGCTCCACGGTCGGGAACACGCGGAACACGCCGCCCTCCAGCGAATCCGCACCGACCAGCCGTGTATGGCTGAACCCGACAGTCTTGTTGTCGCCGTAGTAGTATCCCGACCGACTGACGCCCTGCATGCCGCCGATAATCGAAGCCGTGTCCGGACCCAGCCGGACCATGCTGAAGGGCAGGGTGGCGGCGGGCGTGGCGAACCCCTGCAGGTAAGGAATGCCGCCTGTGGCGATGAAGGGGTTGACCATCGTCGTGAGCGAACCCGGCACGGCAGACGCCTCCCGCGCCATCAGCGTCCGGGGCACCGAGGAAACCACGCTGCGGTAATGCCCAAGAACAATCAGCACGGCAAGAACCGGCAATGACACCAGCACGAACAGAACCAGTGCGGCCCATTTCAGGAAGCGTTTCATGATGAATGTGACCCGTCTTCAGCCCAAGAGTGGCCGTATTGTAACCGTCCGCGGTGCAACGCGCAACGCCCCCGCCCCCCCCTTTGCAGCCCGGGTCTTCAGGAATGAAATGCGCCGACGGCCATGTTTACCGTCCGGCCTGCGCCGTCTCATCCACGTAGGCGGTCCTCTCGCCATACAGGCGCAATCGCCGCGCATAGGCAGCGCCCAGATCCAGCATCCTCATCTCCGCCCCGTTGGGCGCGGCGCGCAGCATTTCCAGAGCCTTCTGTTCTGTTTCAACGGCCCTCTCAAACTGGCCGTCCCTGGCATAGGCCGCGGCAAGAATATCGAGCGTCTTGGCGTGCGGTTCGGTCGCTTTTATCCCGACCATGGCAATGACCCGCTCCGCGCACTCGACCGCTTTCCTCCCATCGCGACAGGACTCGTCCGAAGCTGTCGCAAAGACCCAGGCGAGGCCGTTCAATGCGGGAATCGTGTCCGGCTTGAGCGCGAGAGCACGCTGGAAGCAGTCCTTCGCCTTCCCACAGTCTCCCTGTGCCTGGCGGACCAACCCCAGGTTGATCAGGGCCGTCACATGGTCCGGTTTGAGTTTCAAGGCCTTTTCCAGGGGGGCGACGGCCTCGTCATGCCGCTTCAGGGAAAGGAGCGCCGCGCCAAGATTGCCCAGCGCGGTCACATTGTCTGGATCGCGCTCCACAACTTTCCGAAACAGCGGTTCCGCGTCGCTGTAGCGGGCCTGGGCCTGTAAAATGGCCCCAAGATTGAATTGCGCATCGGCCTGCCCCGGCGCAAGGGCAAGCGCCTTTCTGGCACAGGTCTCCGCCTCGCCCAGGCGGCCCTGTGCCTGCAATACCGCACTCATGTTGGTCAGGGCCAACGGGTGATCGGGGTTAACCTCCAGCGCCTTGCGAAGCTGCGTCTCGGCCTCGGCAAGCCTTCCCTGCGCCTTTATGACCGCGCCCAGATTGGCCAGCGCATCAGCATCGCCGGGATTCAGATGCACCGCCTTGGCGAGAACGGTTTCGGCTTCGCCGTATTTTCCCTGCGCCTGCGCGGCAAGCGCCAGATTGTTCAGCACCTCCCCGTCTTTTGGCCTCAAATCAAGCGCCTTGCGAAAATGGGCTTCAGCCTCCGCGAAGCGTTTCTCATTTTGCAGCGCGCGGCCAAGGCTCACCTGCGCGGGATAGTTGTCTGAGGTGACCTCCAGCGCGTGCTGAAAAAGCGACACGCTGTCCCGCCAATGCCCTACCTGCACGAATGACGCGGAGGCACACAACAGCACGGCACCGAGACCAAGAACACCTGCCATGGCGTTCGCATAACCGCCGCCGGATTCTCTTGCATGCCCCGCGCTGCGGGCGCGGACCAAGGCCAACGCATCCCGGGCCGTCCAAACAACCATCACGGCCAGACCGATCAGCGCGCAATATGTGTAGCGGTCGGCGCAGGCATAAGAGAAGGTGTGACGCTGCACCACCTGCATCACCGGAGCCATAAGGCCCAGATACCAGAGCCAGCCGACGATGAGATAGGGGCGCGTCTTCACGGTGGCCAGCGCGACGGCGGTGATGACCAGCAGTGCCAGCACCGCCCCCCCAATCTGCCACGCGGGATAACCGCCGACCGGCCACGGATAGACAACCGAAAGCCCCGAGGGAACCACCGACTTCACGGCAAAGAATGCATAGGTTACAGCGGCATTGGCCAGCCGCAGCGGCAGCGAATGGTCGTCAACATTTGCCGGAGCCTGCGCGGCGCCCTGCAGGACAAACGTCGCGACACCGTCAGCGACCGCCAACGCGAACAGGGGCACCTTCTCAAGAATGAGCCATAGGCCCGTTCGCAGCGTGTCCCGGCCGCACTTCTCGAAACGAATGCGGCCCAGCGGCCAGTAATCCAAAAGCAGCAGCAGGCACGGCAGCGTGATGACCATGGGCTTGGACATCAGCGCCAGGGCATACAACAAGACCACCGGCAGATACCGGCGCACCATCGGCTTTGCCGCATAGTGCGCGTAGGCAAGCAGGGCGAGACACCAGAACAGCGTGCTCAAAACATCCTTGCGCTCCGACGCCCACACCACCGATTCCACGTGCAGCGGATGCACGGCGAACAGCGCCGCCACCAGCGCCCCAGGCCACATCACGCCGGTCAGGCGGCGCAGCACCCAAAAGAGCAGCACCGCATTCAGGGCATGGACCATCAGGCTGACAAGGTGGTGGCCTCCCCCCCACATCCCGAACAACTGGCAGTCCAGCGCATGTGACAGCCAGGACAGCGGCATGAAGTAGCTTTCAACGTGATTCGTGAAGGCCCAGGCGAGTGTGGCCATGGAAAGGCCCGACTGCACCTGTGCATTGTCCGTAAGGAACCGTGGATCGTCGTAATTGATGAACCCATGGCCAACCACCCTCCCGAACACCACCGCGCAGAGCAGAACGAGACCGACAGAAATCAGAATTGTGGGATGGGTGAAGTGGAGTGCAGCGGAACGCAACCCACCAGTCCGGATTTGCGCCGGGACGGTGGATTGCGTTCCGCTTCGCTCCACTTCGCCCACCCTGCGGGCTGACTTGCGCTTCATATGAGCTTGACCTTGCGCAGGGCCACGCCGCACATGCGCAGCATGACCAGGGCGTTGGCGAGGCGCCGGGTCATCTTGGTCCGCCCCGCCGTGCGCGGATGATAATGCACCGGCAGCTCCACAATCTGCAGGTTGTGGCGCGCCGCGCCGAAAATCCAGTCATAATCCCCCCAGCGGTCCACCGCCCCGAAATGGCTGCGCGCCTCCAGGATCTTCGGATAGTCGCGGTGCCAGACGGCCTTGGTGCCGCACAGGGTGTCCTTCAGGCGCTGCGAAAGCAGGAAAGAGAACAGCATGGCGAACAGCTTGTTGCCCACGATGTTTGCGAAGTTCATCGCGCCCGTTTCGGTGGGATAGACCAGGCGCGAGCCGTTGATCAGTTCCCCCCTGCCCGACACAAGCGCCTCCACAAAAGCGGGCAGATCCTCGGGCAGCACGGTCATGTCCGCGTCCAGAATGACCAGTATGTCGTTCCTGGCCTCCGCAAATCCGGCGCGGCAGGCAGCGCCCTTTCCCTGCCCCGGTCCATCAATCAGGCGCATGGTGCGTTCGGGATGCGCGGCAATCGCTTCACGCACACGCTGTGCGGTGCCGTCCGTGGAACGATCATCCACGAAGATGACCTCGGTGCCCCGCCCCATCTTCGGAATGCGCTCCGCCAGACCGGCAATGTTGTGTTCTTCGTCTTTGCACGGCACACACACGCTTACGGTCACGTCTCCCACTGTGCCGCGCGGCATCTCGGGACGCAGCACCGTGTAATAGAGTCCGCAAAGGTATTTCACGCCCGGCACCAGCGGCGCATAACGGTTGATGCGGTCACTGATCGCGGCCGGTCCCACGGGAACCAGCACGTCATATCCTTCGCGCACCGTCTCGAATCCCGCCAGTTCGGCAAAGGTGCCCATGTCAAACTTGGTCAGCCAGTTCTGTTGCGGGAACCTGGGCCAGAGCCCCAACCGGCCGCCCAGCCGAATCGCGGGGCCCAGCACATAGTTGTGTACCAGCAGCAGGACACGCGTGCTTGGCGTGCACAGCGGACGGATGCTCTTGAAGAGCGCCAGAATATCCGGAATCTCTGTCACGGCATTGACCAGCAGGATGGTGTCGAAGGTGCGGTTCAGTGTGTGAACGTCGAGCGCGGACATGCACCGGAACTCAAGGTTCGGGTGCGTATCCTGCGGATGCAGGCCGCGCGCCGCCTCCACCATCTTCCCGGAACAGTCAATGCCCAGTCCGTACCGGGGCCGCAGCGCGGCAAGGTTCTGGCCGAGGCCGCACCCAATTTCCAGCACGTCACCCGGCTCGGGGAACACATGCTGCAATATCCGGGCCTTGCGCCCGTAATAGTAGCGGTGGCGTTCAAGGCTGCGCCGGCACACAGGCACCAGGCGGTCATACGCCCCGGCCACCTGGGCCTGCACAGATTCAAGATACTCCACCCGTTTGTCGGTCGTGCTACTCAGCGCTGTCAGCCTCTTGGATTGTCATTTCGCCGCCGGATACGTGTCAGGAAGAATGCTCACGCCCGTCGTGAACACGAAGGGCAGCGGAAAATCGCCGTTGGGAAACTCCATCTCGAGGAAGAATGCCGTCCAGCCTTTCTCAGTCGGTTTCACATACGCACCGTACTCTCCTGAATCGTTCAGGGCCACCGGACTGCTCTCGTACTTCGGGCCCAGGCTTTCAAGCCGGAAGTCCCGGGCATTGGGGTTGAAGGCCTTCCACAACTGCACCCTGGTCGGTTTGGTTTCACAGCGCACCATCAAAGCGCCGTCGGCGGCCCTGTCCCAGGTGAATTTGGGCCGTGGCGTTCCCGCCAGCACCGCGTGGTAGAAACTGGCCAGCCGGAAATAGGCTTCGGCGTTCAGCCCGTGGTCGGTGTTGGGAAAGTAACAGAGGTACTTCTCGTCCTTGAGCCCGTCGAAGTAGTATTTCCACGAATCGGCGGGAAAGAACTGGTCCCCCGCGGAGTTAAGCATGTATTTGGGCATGCTCAGCCGGTCGCGGTAGGTGTAGGGATCAACCACGTTCAGAAGATTCCGCATTTCCGGCGTGTGGACGCGGTCCACGATCTTCATGTCCACATAGTCCTTGACGGAAGGAGCCCAGAACCCGTAACTGGCAAAGTGATTGTCCAGCGAGGGAACGAAATTCAGCACGTCAATGACCGCCGGGCCAATGCCGACGACCCGCTTGTCCACGGCGGCCACGGTCCAGGTGGTCCATCCCCGCTTGGAACCGCCCGCCACGAAGAATCCGTCCGTCTTCGGGTATTCCTTCTGCACCAGGTCCATGGCGCGCACCACGGCCTTGGTCATCGGCAGCCGCGCAAGCCACACGGGGTCGCCGCCCTTCAGGTACTTGTCCCAGCCGAAGGTGATCAGGGCGTCTTCCTTGCGGCCCCCGTCCTTGTACCGCGGGTCCGTCTCATCCGCGAACTTGAGGGGCTGGTTGGGAATTTGCTCGATCTGTGCCACCACGGACTTGGTCACCGACGCAACCTTCTCCATCGGGCCGTTGTCCGCGTCCGGTTTGTCATTCTGGCGGTTGTCCCCGCCGCCAATGAACATCATGGCCTTGGTGTACTGCACATCCTTGGGGACCGTCACCAGCACATTGTGCTCCCACAATGGCCGGTCCACCTTCGAGGCGTCCAGCCAGGTCTGCGACACCATGTGATAAACATAGGTCGTCACATCGCCCTTCTCGGCCTGATTCACCAGTTTGTACTGAAATACCGGGTCGGGCGCGGCCACGTAATCGTCGAGCGGGGTGGCCACCGAGGCAACGGAACAGAACAGGACAAGCATCCATGCGGTCAGAACCGCCGTCACGATGTTTTTTGTATGCACGAAGGTTTCTCCTGCCTAGATTATGGTCTTTGAAAACAGGACAGCCGTTACCGGACGGCCTTCCGTCAGGTATGCTTCTGCCGCCAAGCCTCATACAGTAGCACAGCGGCGGCGGCGGCGACATTCAGCGAGGCGATGGTGCCCGACATGGGGATGCACACCCGCCCGTCGCACTGGGACAGAAGTTCCGGCCGCACACCGCGCCCCTCATTGCCCAGCACCACGGCGGTGGGTCTGCGGAAATCACACTCTGTGCAGGGCACCCCACCCTTTTCATCGGCTGCAAGCACCTGCGCACCCGCCTCGCGCAGGATATCAACCACTTCTCCAAGCTCTTCCACTTCGGCAATCGGAATCCGGTTGACCGCCCCCGCCGACGCCCGCGCAACAAGGCTGTTTACGCCCGCCTGGGACGTGGTTCCCACAAAAATGCCCCGCGCGCCCATCGCCTCGGCGGATCGGACAATGGCTCCGAAATTGAACGTGTCCTGAATGGCGTCCAGCACCAGCCACAGGGCAGGCGCGCCGTCATCGCGTTCGCCGTCTTCTCCACCACGCAACACCTCTTCGACGGCTGCATAGGGAAACGGTCCCATCCGTGCCAGGAAGCCCTGATGTTCATCCACGTGACCCAGTTCGCGCAGGCGTTCCGCGCTTGCCACGGCCACTTCCGCGCCCTGCGCTTCCGCCAGCCCGCGCGCACGCTGAATCACCTCGCCGGGCAGCGTGTCGGCCAGATACAGTTCCATGACCGGCCAGCGGCCCGCCTCAATCACTTCCGTCACGGGATGGCGGCCCCACAGCCAACTGCGCTGGTGCCCGGCCAAAAACCGCCCCTGCTTCTTTCGTTTCGATTTCGACATGCCGCCGTCTCGCTCCTTCTCTCAGCCTGCGGACGCCATCGCCCGCATGATTGACTCCGCCACCCGCACGCCGTCCACCGCGGCGCTCATGATGCCGCCCGCATAGCCCGCACCCTCGCCCGCTGGATAAAGTCCGCGCAGCGTTTCACTCTCGCAGGCCTCCGTGCGCAGCATGCGCACCGGCGAGGAACTGCGCGTCTCCACGCCGGTCAGCACCGCGTCCTGTTGCGCGAATACAGACAGCTTCTTGCCCAGCTGCGGCAGCGCCTCACGAAAGGCCCCGATCACATACGGCGGCAGGCACTCGGACAGGTCGGCGGGCGTCACGCCCGGGCTGTAGGAAGGCTTCACGCTGCCAAAGCCCGGGGAAGCCCTGCCCGCCAGCAGATCGCCCACCGTCTGCGCGGGGGCGTGGTAATTGCCCCCGCCCAGCGCAAAGGCCAGTTCCTCCCAGCGCCGCTGAAAGGCCACGCCCGCCAGGGGATGGCCGTCGCCAAAGTCTTCCGGCCCCACGCCCACCAGCAGGCCGCTGTTGGCGTTCGGCGCGCTGCGCGAGAAGCGGCTCATCCCGTTGGTCACCACCTGGCCCGGCTCGGAACTGGCGGCAATCACCTCGCCGCCGGGGCACATGCAGAAGGTGTACACCGACCGTCCGTTGCCGCAGTGGTGTACCAGCTTGTAGTCCGCCGC
>CALDSM010000164.1 GCA_937923585.1 uncultured bacterium | reverse complement strand
TTGACTGCGGTGGCCATGCCGCCGCTTTCCCTGGGCACGCCAATCTCCGATTGGCTCTTCTGTGTCAAGCCAGCCAATCGGAGATTGGCGTGCCCAGGGAAAGCGGCGGCTTGCCCGCCTCTGGCGGGGCTTGGCCACCGCATTCAAAAGATGAAGGGCAAAGGGCGACGGGAAACCACGCCACAACGAAGCGATGCGGCACGACACACAGGGGCTCCTGACGGCCCAGTCAGTTCAGTCCCGCCAGCTTCGCCGTTTCCTTGAGGTCGCCCACCCAGTTGTCCAGCGTGGGACGGCGGTCAAAACGACGGCCTTTCAGCCAGGTGGCCTGAATGTGATAGGTCAGCGGCGCTCCGCGTTCCGCTTTCAGGATTACCCGGTGTTCCTCCGGCACATCCTCCGCGCGCAGCAGCCGCAGTTTTGGGAACACCACGCCCAGGCCAATCCAACCGATGGCGGGTTCCTGCATACCCCAGTTGGCCAGGATGCCCGCGTCTTTGTCCACACAGAAGCTTTCCTGGTTCAGTTTGGGGATGCCGAGCCCGACCTCCAGCGTGTCGGCGGGATTTCCACCCTCGATGGTTATCCGGACTGGCGAGTCCTTCCTCCCCTTCAGCGCGCTGCACGTGAAGCGCACGGTGTGGGGCGCGGCTTCCGGCCCCACCTTCTCCGCGGTGAGTTCAACCGACACGGTGTCCTTTGTCTCTTCCACCAGGCGTTTCGACCAGACGATGGGGCCTGCCCCCTTGGGGCTGTACACCGGCCAGGCTTTCCCGTTGACGTACAGCGTCACGCCGCCCAGGCCGCAGGTGTTGTTCACATGCAGGGCGTCCATGCCCCAGTCCTGTTCGCTGTGATGGCTTTCGCCGGTCTTGATGGCGGGATAGATCAGCACGTCCCGTTTCTTGCCGAAGAAGTCGAACTGCCCCCAGTAGCAGCGGTAGGCGGCCTGTTCCGATTCCCAGCCGATGTTGGGAGGCACCCAGTCCTGCGCCCAGGCCACCCGCGGGCGGTCGTGCCTGGCCGCGACGCCCGACTGGAATCCCTCTGCGGCTTCCGCGGCGAAAACACCGCCGGCCGGAACCAGTGCGAGCAGAAACAGGAGGGACAACTTGTTCATGGGCCAACCCTTTGCGGTTTCGGCATGCCGCCCCGGCGACCGGAACGGTCCGGTTCCGATGTTACAGGCCGCAGTCCCGCATGGTCAAAACGCCCGGCCGGGCCGCAAACCCTTCATTGGGAAGACCTGCGCATGTCCCGTCACCGGGAATCTCCGCCAATATCCGTCCGGGAATGGCGAAGGCCGGCCTGTTTCGCTATACTTCGTGAAGCGCCTGACACCCTGATGCTGAAGGAACCTGCATGAACCGTCTGCAATTCTCGTCGTCATGAAGAACGGAGACGGAAAACCCTGTCGGATGACGGGCCGCACATGCCTGCCCCCACCTTCCGGCACAGTGCCTGCGAAGCGAAGGCCGCACCATTTCATCCTCGAAGGTGCGATTGTCCTTGTGTTGGCGGTCGTGTCCGCGACGATGGGCATCGTCAATCTGAATCAGGGCCGGACCAAGGTCGGAACGGAACAGCATGAACCGTCGGCCGTGTTCACGCCGTCCGCCATGTTTGCCTGCGGCCATGGGTTTGTAAACCCGCAAATCAACCAGCTTCCCGGGGTGGACGATTTCTTTAATCTGAAACGGAACGACTTTCCCGCCGCACTGCCCGAGAAGGAATTTGTCGCCGTTCCGCTGGACACGTTCCAGTCGCTGCACCTCAACATGATCGTTCTCGTGGGGCTGGCATGGCGGGTGTTCGGCGTTTCCTGGATCGTCGTGAAGTGGCTGCTGGCGTTGGTGCTCGCGCTCTGCGCGGTGCTCGCCTACCGGCTGTTCCGTCTGGGCATGAACCGGTGCATCAGCTTTGCCGGCGCCCTGCTGTTTGTCTCCTCTCCGGTCGTCCTGCTCTCCATGCACAGCCTGCGATCCCTGAGCAAGATGTTCTTCATCCTGGCCGTTCTCCTGGTCCTGGGCCGGATGATCAAGCGCCCCCCCTCCAGAAAGGGATATTGGCTGGGCGCCGCCGGCGTGGGAATACTGATTGGCGTCGGGGCAGGCTTCCGGCAGGACGCAATGGTGTGCCTGCTGCCCGCCATCGTGGTCTTGGCGTCCTGCCCCGTCGCAGCACTGCGCCGCGGGATCGTGGAGCGAACGGCCGCAACGGCGCTCCTGCTCACGGCATGCTTCGCCTGCGCCTCCCCCGTGCTCGGCGCCAACCGGGAGCACGGCACGCCGTCCCATGACATGACCATGGGGCTCTCGGAGGTCAGCGATGCGAAACTGGGGATGACCCCCGCGTCCTATTCCAAAAGTTACCTTCCCAAAGACAGTCTCGTTTGGGCCAGCATTAACAGCCATGCCCGCCGCATCACATCCCCCGATGTCTCCCTGAAGAATTTCACCGCGGCCTACAATGCGGCGGGCCTCCGTTACGTTCTGGACAACGTGGTTGCCTTTCCCGCGGATTTCATCACACGCGCCTATGCGGCCGTGTTGACCGGTTTGACGCATTTCGACCCACCCCGCCCGGCCCTCCTGGGCTTGAAACGGGGACCGTCCGCCGACGACCCCGTCTACGCGAAAACCCGTCTTTGGGGACTGGGCGCCGCGGCGGCCGCCCTGCTGCTGCTGCTTCGACAAAGTTGGTACCGGGGCGCAATGGTTCTGTTCCTTGCCGCCTACTTCCTCGGCTACACCAGCATCCTGTACGACTATCGCCACGTCTTTCACCTGAGTTTTGTGCCGATTTGGTTTCTCGGCTACTGCGTCCAGCGCGCGGTTTCGGCGCTGCGCGCCCGCAGGCTGCGGCTTCCTTTTCTCCGCAAAGACCTGCTTCGCTCGGGAATGGCGGCGGAGGAACGGCGGATGCTGGCGGGCACCCTGGGCGCCGCTGCCCTCGCGCTGATCCCCCTGTATGGGGCGCGCGCCTGGCAGGACCATCAAATGGGCCGGATGCGGAATCAATATGACGGGGCAAAGCTGAGTCTTCTCAAGACGGAGCCGCGCACGTGCGGCAGGTGGATGCTGTTTTCTCCGGCGGAGCCGCTCAGCGGAAGACGGTACGCATACCATGACATGGTCAATCCCGAACCCATGCCGACGCCGGGCGACTACCTGGTTGCCAGATTCAAGAGCGCCGACAGGGCGCGCGGCTTCCGGATATGCTATGAGCGCGCTGATTTCAACAGCGATTATTCATGGTCTTTCAGCATGCCCGCCGAATCGCCCGCGGCGGGTGGAAGCTCCCTCTACTACTTTCCCGTCTATGAGACCCCCGCAGGGCTGGAGGGAATTGCCGGAAACAGTTTCGCCGGAATCGCCGTTCCGGCAGCAGACGCGGAAGACTTTCTTGGCCTGTACCGCGTGGAAAACGCGGACCGTTTCCGGTTATGGCCCGTGTTTGCCGTTCCCGGCAGTACACGCGACTTCAAAGGGCATCAAACCATTGACCTGATGCACGCCGACAGCGCCGGTGCAACCGGAAACCGCACCGGGGAAACGCGCAGGGCGGATTCGACCGCAACCGTTGCGGAAGGCAATGCTTCCTTGAATGCGGCGGGGCCATTGTCACTCGGTCCCTACGACCCCGAACAATATCTCGCGTCGGCCAAAGCACTGGAGGACCGCGGTGACATGGGCGCCGCCGCCGATGTCTACATGCAGGGCCTGTCCGTCCTGCCCGGAATGTGCCTGTTCTACATTCGTCTCGACAAGGCATGGCGGTCTCTTGCGGACAGCACGGACCGGATTTCCAAGTGGGACGCCCTGGTCTCGGCCCATCCGGAAAACGCCGACGCCCATTACTGGCTGGGCAGGTCATACCAGGAAGCTGGTGACTCTCGCAACGCCCTGGCGGCCTATGCCGACGCCGTGCGCTGTGATCCCCGGGTGGCCGCCTTTCACCGGGCGCTGGGAAACGCCCTCGCCGGGGAGGGATGCGGTGAGGAGGCATTGTCGTCAGTCATGACGGCGGCCCTGCTGGCCCCGACGGACGTGGATGTCCTGTATGATCAGGCGCGAATCCTGCACGCCATGGAATACCCCGCACAGGCCCTCGCCTGCTGCGGCAGAGCGCTGGCTTTGTCGCCCGAGACCCCCGACCTGGCCATCCTGGCGGATGGCATTTTCGGCAGTGCCAACGGATACGGGCAACGCACCGCTTTTTGGAGAGGGGTTGCCGGCGGCCATCCCGACGCCATCCAGCCGCGAATACGCCTGGGCATGGCGCTGGAGGCTTCGGGGGATCTGCGCGGGGCGATTGACGAATACCGCACGGTGCATGAGGCAAATCCGGCGGATGCCGCGGCCCTGACCCGCATGGGCAGCGCACTGCTTGCCGCGGGCGACACGGCGCAGGGCGGGGACGCGCTTGATCAGGCGCTTCGCGTCAGTCCGAACTGCACATGGGAAGTCGCGGAAGCCTGCGCCGGCTTCGCGAAGCGCCTGGCGGATGGCGGCAGAAACGCCGAGGCGGCGGACTGGTACCGAAAGGCCGCGGACACCGCTCCCATGGTTCTCCAGCACCGCATTCGACTCGCGGAAACGCTGGAGGCGCAGAAATTGGGCAATGAGGCGCTAAAAGAATACCGCCGGGTTCTGCTGGAGGAACCGGAATCATCCTCTCCGGCGCAACGCGCGGATGCGCTCCTCCTCAAGGGCAAATCGCCCGAAGAGCGCGTTGCGTTTTGGCGCGAAATCACCGCCGCCCATCCAAGCGCAGCCATCCCGTCCCTCTACCTGGGAATGGCGCTTGAGGCGGCGGGCGACGCGGACGGGGCGCGTGCGGAATACCGCAGGACGCAGGATGCGAATCCGAAAGACGCGCAGGCAGTCATCCGCCTGGGCGGCGCGCTGCTCGCCGCCGGCGATATGGAGCGGGGGGAGGAGGCGCTTGGACGGGCGTTGCGTGCAAACCCAAATTACCGCGGGGAAGTCGCCGAAGCCTATGCGGGTCTGGCCAAGCGCCTTTCCGGCGACGGCAGGCTGGCCGAGGCGGCGGACTGGCTCCGCAAGGCCGCCGACACCGCGCCCTCCAATCTCTCCCATCATGTGAATCTGGCTGAAACGCTGGAAGCGGCGGGCATGCAGGATGAGGCCGCCGGCGAATACCGCCGGGTGCTGCTGGCGGCCCCGGAATCGCCCCGCTCGGCGCAGAAGCTGGATGTCATTCTGGTCGAAAGGAAATCACCGGAAGAGCGCCTTTCATCCTGGCGCGAAATCGCCGCCGCCCATCCGAATGCCGCCGTCCCGTCCCTGTACCTGGGAATGGCCCTCGAGGCCGCGGGCGACTTGGGAGGGGCACTCGCTGCATATGGCCGCGCCCATGACGCATCCCCCAAAGACATTTCGGTCCTCGTCCGCCTGGGCAGCGCCCTGCTCGCCGCGGGCGACTTGAAGCGCGGAGAAGAGTCCCTTGAACAGGCACTTCGCGCAGGCCCGAATTGCATGGGGGAAATCGCGCAGGTCTATGCCCAACTGGCAAAGCGTTTTTCCGATGGGGGCAGACTGGCCGAGGCGGTGGACTGGTGCCGAAAGGCTGCGGCCGCCGCGCCGTCCGACCTCTCGCACCGAATCCGCCTGGCGGAGGCGCTGGAGGCGCGGGAATTGCACGATGAGGCCGCCGGCGAATACCGGGGCGTGCTGATGGCGGCCCCGCAATCGCCCCGCGCGGCGCAAAGGCTGGATGCGACCCTGGCCAAGAAGAGAACGCCGGAAGAGCGTGTCGCCTTCTGGCGCGAAATCGCCGCCGCCCATCCGGAATCAGCCATTCCCTCGCTCTATTTGGGCATGGCACTTGAGACAACGGGCGACTTGAATGGAGGGCTTGCGGAATACCGCAAGGCGCATGATGCCGACCCGGAGAACGCCCTGGCCCTGGTGCGCCTGGGCGGGGCGCTGCTTGCCGCCGGAGACACTGTTCAGGGAGAGAAGGCGCTTGGCCGGGCGCTGCACGCAAACGAGGACTACAGGAACGATGTCGCCGAGGCCTACGCCCGTCTGGCAAAACGCCTTTCCGATGAAGGCAAACACGCCGAGGCGGCGGACTGGCAAAGAAAGGCGGCGGACACCGCGCCCGCCAATCTCGCCCATCGTGTCCGGCTGGCTGAAATACTGGAAACGGGGGAAAGGTACGATGAGGCCGTCAAGGAATACCGCCGTGTGTTGATGACGACCCCGGAGTCGCCGCATTCGGCGGAAAGGCTCGACGGGATTTTGGTGAAGCGGAACATGCTGAAGGAGCGGACGGCGCTGTGGCGCGAGATTGCGGCGGCCCATCCGGATGCGGAACTTCCCGCCCGATATCTGAAGATGGCGGGCGGAGACGGGACAGGGCAATGAGCGCCCGCCGGGGAATGAAATGACATGTGCATATCGGTCCCTCTTCTGATCGCCTGCATGGGCGCCGTAAACTGGCAGCATCCCGCCGGGATGGTCACCGGGCAAACCATCGTGGAAATCCGCGACAAGGCCGCATCCCAGCCCTGGGCGGCGCACCTGCTCGAAAGCCAGAAGAAGAACGCCGGGAAGTGGATGGACATGCCGCCGGAGAGGCTGCGCGAGGTCTTCCCCACGACCTGCGGCAACGTCTATCACAATTTCTCGTGCCCCGACGACCGCACCCGGCTGCAATTCGATCCGTTCAATCCCCGCTCGTTTCACTGCAACACCTGCGGCAAAGACTTCAGGCCCGACACCGACGCGGGCATCTACAAGCCCGACGACCGCTACCATGGAACCATGTACGACGGGTGGAAGTGCCTCTTCTATCTCGGGGCATCCTCCATGGCGGCGGACTTGGCGGTCATCGGCCAGGTGGAACAGAATGAGGCATACCAGAAGAAGGCGGCCGAACTGCTGCTTCTGTTCGCCGACACCATCCGCGGCCTGCCGACCGACCGCGAGGCCGAAGGCCAGCAGTCGCGCATCCTCACCTACCACCGCGAGGGGGACAGCAAGGTCCTGACCGAATTCGCCCTCGCCTATGAGCTGGCGCGCGGCGTGATGGCCGCGGACGAACGGGCGCGCGTGGAGAAAGACGTCCTGGCGCGCATGCTCGAAGACGAGATGCTCGAACCGGTCTACACCTACAACCACAACAACCTCTACCAATGGCACCGCGCGATTCTTCAGGCAGCCGCCGCGCTCGAACGCGATGACCTGGTTGACTGGGTCTGCGGACAGGGGGAATTCACGCCGGAGAAACAGCCCGCGCACCACAGCCTGCGCAAACTCGTCGCCGAACACTTCAAACCCGACGGCGCCTACTGGGAACTGTGCTCGGGATACCATCTCTATCCGCTCTACGCCTTCTGCGACGACGCCGTGCTCCTGCGCAACCTCTCCGCAATGGACCCGGCCCGCTTCCCCGCGAAGGACTACGACCTCACCTGTCCCGAAAACGACGGGGCGAAGGTCATCAAGAACGCGCTGGAGTGGTTCGTGTCCATGGCGATGCCGGACCGGACCATGCCCACCGTGGGCGACTCGCCGGCGCCACGGGCGGGCATGGAAGAGTACGCGGCCACGGCCGAGGTCGGCTACCGGTATTTTGACGTGCGCGCCGTCGGCGACTATGCATCGTTGCGGCAGGGAAAACGGGACTGGTCCGGTCTGCTCTACGGCGCGCCCGAGATTAGGCAGCAGCCGACCGCCTTTACCTCCTCCTATCTGTCGAGCGGCTGGGTGTCGCTGCGCAACGAATGGGAAGGCGACCGGGTTTGGGTGGGCCTGAACGCGCTGATGCCCGGCGGCGGACACCAGCACGCGGACCATCTGACGCTGACGCTGTACTCGCAGGGCAAGCTCCTCGCGCTCGAGAAGGCCACGCCCTACAACGAGTCCGTTACGCGCGAACTGGGAACCCTGTCGCAATCCCACAACACGGTGACGGTTGGCTTAACGTCGCAGAAACAGGGCGAGGCGCTGAAAGGCGATGAAGTCCCCGAAGTGGCGTGCTTCTTCTCGGGCAAGTTCGCCCAGTTTGCCGAACTGCGCGGCGACCGTCTCTATCCGCAGGCCAAGGTCTACCGGCGCTCCGTCGCCGTCATCGAGGATGTGGTCATAGACTATTTCCAGGTGGAGGGCGGAAACACCCACGACTGGATGGTCCACCACGCCGGGCCCGCCCCCGAACTCTCCCTGAAGACCGAGCCCGCTGCTTTCGAGCCGAAAGAATGGCTGCATGGCGGCAGCGGTAAAGCGTCCAGCGCGGCAACCGACACCGACTGGCAAGCCCGCTGGCAGGTGGACGGCGTCACCTCCCGCCTCACCATGCTCGGCGGCGCAACAACCGCCGTCTTCACTCTGGAAACCTATCCCGTCGCCAACGCGGTGGTCACCCCCGGGCACCCCCCCTGCCAGACCCTCTGCGCCCGCCGCACCGGCGACGCCCCCTATCTCGCCGTCTGGGATGCATACAAGACCGAGCCCAACCTGCAGTCGGTCAGCCAAAGCGCTCCGGACTCGGAGAAACCGGGGCCGCGGGGACTGATCCTGAAAACAAAGAACAACACCTACCACGTCAAGTTCGGCGACGGCGAAGTCCGGTTCACCG
>CALDSM010000163.1 GCA_937923585.1 uncultured bacterium | reverse complement strand
TTTGTGCTGCGGTACGTCAGCGCGAGCGCGGACCAGGTGGTGCCGGCGCGCAGGTACTGTGTGGCCACCTCCCCAGAGCCGCCATCTTTCTGCTCCGCCCAGGCCCCGCGAATGTAGGTGGCCAAGTTGCGGTCCCGGCCGCGGTGATCCGCCTCTTGGGCGGCGGCGTTGAAGTTGACCCATTTGGGGGGGGTAAGCAGCGTCGAAAACGCATCCAACAGCGTGGTCTTTCCCGAACCGGAACGGCCCACAAAGAGAAATCCGTCCTCCGCGATGGGGATAGTGTGCAGCTTGTCGAAAGTCCCCCAGTTATAGACCTGCAGCCGGCAAATGCGGAACTGCTCCCGCGAGAGAAACATCTGGCTCTGGCCGTATTCCTGAACCGTCATTCGTCTTCCTCCTCCAGGCTGGGTTCGGCTGCAACATGTGGCGCCGTCCCTTCGACCAATGCCTGGTATTGACCGGTCAGTGCCTGGACCTCTTCGGCCGAGAAGAGCAGTTTCAGGGTTGGGGAAACCTCATAACGGTTTTCACTGCCCCGTATCTTTTGCAGAATGTTGTTCTTCTTCATCTTTTCGATGGACGCCTGCACCTTCTTGCCGAAACCGGCGTGGTCCGTGCCGGCGGCCCGCTCGTACAGGGTCAGGTGCTCCAGCGCATCGCCACCCTCGACCACGGCGCGCTCGTTGTGGGCATCCGCCTGGGTCAGGCGGTGCCGCAGGAAAAGCAGCAACACCGAATCCAGAAAGGTCAGCGGCGACCTCCGCAGCAGCACCGGGGCGTCCAGTTCGCCGACGTCTGCCTGGCGCGTGAAGGCCACCTGCTGCTCCGCATCCAGCACCAGGTCCAGAAACAGCTCGGAAAGACGCGCCCGAAGAACAGCCTCATCACGCACGAGGACCGGCCAGAGTTTTGGATGATGCCGGCCGTCCAGATAGGGGCCCGAGAGCAACTGGACCAGCGTGCGGCGCGTTTCCAATGGCAGGGTGCCGGTGTCCCTGCAAAAAGGCCGGGGCTTTCACCCACGGGAGGGGCGGGAGTCTCTTCTTGCTGTTGTTCAGGCAAACTCATGCAGGTTCTCTCTCTGGAAATAGACAGTGGGAATGGTTGCACTGCGGCGGCAGCCGTCCTCGCTGTCCCAGGCGACCAACTCGCGCTGCTCCGCCACCACCACCCCGTGGCGACTGCCGAGTGCCAGGTAGCCGACCACACTGCCCAGCCCCTGATCCGCCGGGTAGTACTCCATGATACCGCCAATGGTGAGGGGCGTCTGCTGTTCCAGTGCGTTGCGGACGTTTTGTTTCAGAGTGCGGAAATCTATCTCCGACTGGGCCACCAGTTCACCGACCGCATCCAGGCCAATCCCCGGCACGTCACCCGGATGCACGCCCTTTTCGATGGTGTTCAGGGCGGGATCATAGAGGGTCCACTGGGCGATGGAGCGGACCCGGCTGCTGGTCAGCTGCAGGTCGTGGTGGAGCGCATCGGTCGCGCGGATGCGCTCCTTTACGCCAAGCGCGGCACGCTGCGCCTCCTTGATAACCTGGTTCATGCGGCGCTGTTCGAGGTATTCCCGGCTTTGGACAAACTGCTTGAGGCTTCGGGCGAAATGCTGGAGCACCTCATGCACCGTGCCCCCTTCCGCCAGCAGTGTCTGCACCATCCGCAGCAGAAAACGGCGGTCCTGCGGGGGTAGTTGCGCCGCAAAGTCGCGGGTGAGCACCTGGTCAAGCGCGTCTTCCAAGGAGGCGCTCTGTTCCGGATCGGTCAAGAGCCGCCAAAAGGCGTAAAAGGTGCGGCCCGCCTCGCTCTCCGCGATGACATCCACACCGGCGAACAGCGCCTCAAGCACCTCGCCGCGGCTGCCGTCGTTGTCCATGATGCGCTCGCGAAGCTCCCGGTTGAGCTGTTCGAACTCGTCACGCACGCTCCGAAAATCGGCGGCCAGTTCCCCGGCCAAGCCGATGGTCTCGCGGATCCGTTCCAGCGCGCGCTCTCCCGAAAGCGTACGCAGCGTTCCCCCGCGAATTGCCCCAATCTCCCGGTCGATGCGCTCCCGTTCGGCCAAGAGCGCGGCCACGCGGGTTTTCGGGTTGGTGTCCGTCTCCTCCACAAGACGGGCCAACTGCTGGATGACCAGGGACAGGCGGCTTTCTGTGGCGGTCGTGCGGTGCTCGATCAGGCCGTCCACGAAGCGAATGGCGGACGCCGCAGCCGCCGTCAATTCGTATTCCTCCTCCGACGCCCCAGCGGGAAACCTCCGGTACAGCCAGCCTGCGGCCAGCCAGTTCGCCACATACGCCTGCGGCGTCTGCGGCAGTTGTTCCCCATTGCCGCGCAAGATGTCCAGGTTCTTGCCTACCCGCTCGAACAGCACCGAGGCGGGCAGGCTCCGCTTATCGCCGGACAGTTCGGCCTGCAGCAGCGCCAGCATGGCCGGACCATTGTCCGCCGCCAACAGTCGCCATAACGGCTGCTGGCGCAGCCGCTGATAGCTTCCTATGGCTTTGGCCGCGTTCATGCGGGCATTTCTCCTCCGCTCCGCCTGGAAGTCATCCGAGACAGCCGCCGCGCCGTATCACGGGATCGCGGCACGGTTCTAATCATAACAGGGAAGTTTGCTGTTTCGCCATTGGCGTACCATGGCGCGCGCCGAGGAAGGCGAGCGCGCATCGTGTGCGTATGGCCAACCTTCTTGGTTGGTGCTTCAGCGCGGACGGGCAGAGTTCATCAAAGCTGAACGGAACCTACCGTATTCCGACGCTGTCGCGAGGCGTGGGGCGGTGCGTTCCGTGCTACGGCTGTCGTGCGGCGAGCATGTCTGCGCTGCGGGCCTTTAACTCTTCAAGGTTACGCTCCTGGTCGTCGCTGAAGGCGCCGAGCCGCTGGCCGTAGGTGTCGAGCCAGATGGTCAGCCGCTCGATTTCCTCGGGGGAAAGCTCCACCTTGTAGTGCTTTTCGGGCGCGGTGAGCAGGGCGAGCAGCGGACTGGTGATGGCCGCACCGGTGCCCTCGACGGACCGGCCGAGCGCATAGGCGCCGCGTACATTCTCCGCCAGGCTGGGCTTGCCGTAGTTGCACAGCGTTTCCCAGGCATGCGTGGGCGTCAGGTCGAACTCGATTCCCCGCCGGTACTCACTCTCCGGGCTGTGGCAGCGGACGCACTTTACGTCGAGCATGGGCTGCACCAGCCGGTCGAAACGGAAGGGCCAGGTGCCGCTCGGGCCGGGCGTGATTTTCGAGGGCTCGCGGCGGGCTGCCTGGGCCAGTGATTTGGCGGGCGGCGCCAGTTGCCGGTGCTCATGGCAGCCGATGCAGCTCAGCGTCTGACCGGGCTGCACGTGTATGGCGCCGCGCATGGTCTGAATGGCCGCGCCGCGGCTGTCGAGCGCCTGGAAGAACATCGTCACGCCCGAGGGCACGCGGAAATGGGCGGACCCGTCGGGTTCAACGGGCACGGTGCCCAGCACGCACTTGCCCGGGTCGTCATTGGTCAGGCCCATCCGCGGCGTGTTCATCGTGGGCTGGGTCTTGGCGGGAACGGCGATGATACGCAGCGCCTTCACGTCACCCTGCCGGGCCGTCGTCAGGCCCCGGTACACGTCGGCAACGAGATAGCGGCCCTCCTTCGGCGCGTCGGCGCGCACGGAATCGGCCAGTGCGGGCGGAACAGGACGCCCGGCAACGGGAAGCGGCCATTCACAGGCGAGGTCCGGATCGCGGTGGAGCAGTTCAAGCTGTCCGGTCTGGGCGTCGTACAGGTAAATGCCCATGTCGTTCATCGGCCGGATCTTTCCCTCCCTGGGCTCGGGAACCACGCCCCACGCCGTCAGGTAGATCCGCTCCGAAAGCGGCCATGGACTGGTGTAGAAGGTGCGCGGCCACCCTTCAATCTCGGGGAAGACGACCTCCGGCGTGATGCGCCTGATCGGGTCCGTGCCCTCCAGTCCGGCGGCCGTGTCGAGCAGCACCAGGCTGCCCATCGTCTGCGCGTGGTGCGCCGATCCGGTGAAGACAATCTTGCTGGAGTTGGGAATGCACTGCGGCTCGAAGGTGCAGTGCGGGGCCAGCGTGTAGTTCTTGTAGACCAGCCGCGAGTTCGTGCCGTCCGGGTGGATGGACCACAGGCTCATGTACGGCATGTTCCACCGGTCAATGTAGTCCCAGCGCGAATAGAGAATGGAGCCGTCGGCGGCGACGCTGGGCGTCCACTCGAACATCTCAAACGGAGAGATGGCGTTAATGCCCGACCCGTCGGCGTTCATCGTGTGCAGCGTGTACACCGCCACCGGCCGCTCGGGCCCGCCGCCGCAGCGCACATAGCAGTCGGGCAGCGCGGGCTGCTTCATCGTCTCCGCCGCCGTGTCCGCGTCCACCTGGAGCGACTGACCGCGCCGCGTGGACAGGAACACGATGCGCCCGTCGGGCAGGTAGCGCGCGTCAAAATCGTCATACTTGCCGCGGGTAAGCTGGCGCAGCCCCGTGCCGTCGAGATTCATCTCGAAAACGTGGTAAAAGGCATTCTCCGGCACGTTACCCTTGGTGAGTTTGTCCGGCTGCTCCGCCAGTCCGGGATGGTGGACGCAGTGCGCAAAGAGCACCTTCGTGCCGTCAAACGACAGGGACGGGCGCATGAAACTGCCCGGCGCGGTGAACGTGTCCGAAATGCACCGCAGTTTCGGCTCGCCCGTCTTGAATCCGGTCATCAGGTAGAGTCCGCCGCCGGGACGGGACCACCAGCCGTAATGCTGGTCGGACATGTGGCTGTACGAGCCCGGTACCCGTTTGGCAAAGAGCATGGCGTCAAAGTTGATCAGCGGGTCTTTGAGCAGCAGTTCGCGCCGTATCCAGCGCCCTTCATTGAGCGTGTTCTCATCCATTTGTGCCGGGTCCAACCCGGCAACTTTCTTCTCATAGTCGTCCGTGGCGGCGGTCTGGGTGGCGACATCCACGCCCTGCTGCGCCCGTTCCAGGATCAGCGCGCGGCACTGCTCGATCAGTTTCTGCGCGCGGCCGCTCCAAGCCCAGTCCCTGGGCGGGTCGGGCCGGTGGTCCTTTGACCATGCGGAGATGCTGCTTTGCAGCGCGGTCGCGCCCAGCGCGAGGTTCTTCGCCGGGTCCGCCGCGCCGAACACCTCCACCTCGTCCAGATGAAGATAGGCTTTGTCCCGCAGGGTCACCCGCACAAAACGCGCCGTCTCACCGCCCTCGGGTACCACCAGCGGCTTGCCGTCGGTGAACCCAAAGAAGGTCGGGCCGTTGTGAGCGTAAACATCCTTCCATTCCCGGCCGTCCTGCGAGAACTGCACGACGATCTTGTCGTTGCGGTCCGCCGCGTCGCATCGGTTCCACAGCGTGACGTGATCCACCGGCACCGCCGACCCCAAGTCGGCCTGCCACCACGGATTGTTCTCCAACTGCGTGTGGAAGCCCCACTTGCCGTCCTTGACGCCGTCACAGCCGCCCATGGCATCGGTGAGAGTGGTGGCGGGCGTTTCGGGCCCGGCCTCGCGGTTGACCAACTGCGTGTGCCAGTCGGCCTCCACGTCGGCGCGAAAATCCGCCCGGACGGCGGTTGCGGCGAAACCAAACACCGTTGCAAGGACCAAGAGACCGGAAAACGTGCGCGCCATGGGAAACACCTCGGTGCTGTTGATTTTCGCCATTATAGGGCAAGCCGCCTCGAAAGTGCGACACGCGCGGGGCACTTGCGCGGGGCACTTTGAAGGGACTTCCGCGAGGGATTATCATGTTCGGTATGGACACGACATTCGCGGATTTCAAAGACGAAGTCACTGAAGAGGTTGCGGTTGTGAACAAGCCCCAAAGCGGAAGCGCATGGGGTTCAGCGGTGGGTGGAATTTGCCTGCTGGCGCTTGCGCTGGCGCTCATGCGGCTATCCATTCCAAACGGCGTAACCTGTGAAACCGTTTCCATTACAGGACCGGACGGCAAGCCCTGCCTGGGCACGGTCTGGAAACCGCCTTCGCCGAAGGCGGTCATGCTGATTGGACACGGCGTCACGTCCAACCAGGGAATCATGGCGAACACCGCCAAGGCCTTCGCCGCGAACGGCTACACCGCGGTAACACTGGATTTCTGGGGCCATGGACGTTCGGAGGAGCGCTTTGACTGGAGGTCCAACAAGGACCAACTGAAAGCCTGGTTTGCCTGGGCGCACACACTGGGCAACCTGCCCGTGGCGTACATGGGCCATTCCATGGGCGGCTTCTGCGGCGCCGAGACGCTGATCGAGGACCCATCAGGAATCTCCGCGTTTGTCGCGCTGGGCGCTTTGCCCCCGCAGTTTCCGGCCTGCAAGACGGCGGTGGCGGCGGGACACTTTGAAGAGTTGTTCTCCGAGGCCGAAGCCCGGGCGAAGACGGGCGACAAGGCCGAGGTCATCTTCAGCCCTTTCAGCGACCATTCGCTGGAGCCCTTCGACCCGGTCCTGCTCGGGCGCATTGTGGCGTGGGTTGACGGGGCGCTGGGCCTTCCCGGTTCGGCGCAGTTCCCGTGGAGCTGCTGGGTCTGCGCGCTGCTGGGCACGGTCATCGGGTGTGTGGCCGCATTCCGGCTGGCCGGGCTTGCGGCGGGCATGATGTCGCAGAAGGCGTATTCGGCCCCCGTTCGGCTTGCGACCCGCCGTTGGAGCCTTAATCCCTACCGTCTGGCGGGATGGATGCTGCGGTGCAAGGGTGCGCCTGAGACACCGCGTTCTGGTTCCCTCTTCTCCGCTTTCGACCAGGGAGTGTTCTTCGCGGTGGTTCTTGCAGGGGTGCTGTCGTTCGTGCTGGATCGCGACATGTTCACCAGCGGGCTTTGGCATTCCGACCGACTGGGCGTCTGGTGCATTCTGGCGCCCATCCTGCTGCTGCCGTTCCTGGCGGGCGCATCGGCGCTGGAACGGGTGGGACCGGACAGTGTGTTCAAACGCTTCGCCGTATCCGCGCTGACCCGCTGCACACCCCTGCTGCTGCTGAGTGCGGCGCTGTATCTGCTTGATTCACGGCTCGCCTTCGGCTGCATGATTCTGTGCATATGGGCGTTCATTTTCGCCATGCTGTCGGTGGCGCACGCC
>CALDSM010000162.1 GCA_937923585.1 uncultured bacterium | reverse complement strand
CGGAAATGCACCCACGACAGATGAACCGCAGGCACTGTGAAATATCCGGGTTAGCAACCCGCAAGGAATCCCATTGCCGTCCGCACAGAGCGCTTCTGGAAACAGCGTCAATATCACGAAGATGATCCGAAGAAGAGGAGACCTGCGGCCGGAAGAGTGGCATGGTCCGGACACCATGGCACCACAGGGGCGGTCGTAAGAAAGTAGCGTGGTCTGGAAACCACACCACAAGGAGTGTAATATTTCTCCTCGACCCCCGGGAACAATTGTATCTCAAGCACAAAGCTCTCAAAACAAGGAGAAAGACTGATGACCAAGAAACGAAACGAAGATGCCAGCTGTGAAACCTGCATCTACTGGGAGGCAGACCCCGGCAAGAACAATTACGAAGGCAAGTGCCGACGGCAAACACCAACCACCGAACCGGAATGCCCTGCCGCGGTCTGGCCCACTACCAGCCATTACAATTGGTGCGGTGAGCATCCGGACTTCATCGAAAAGCGTGCCGGAGCCCTCTGACGAGGATTCGGGCACACCTGCCGCGTGAATGTTGAGACTGGGCGCGGCGGGCGGCTTATTTGGCGTGGTTTCCAGACCACGCCATCATCTCCCGACCGAGAGTCTTCTCTTCCTTTCGCGGTACATCCGCCACGCTCCGGTTTTGGCAACCCGCAAGGAATCCCATTGCCGTCCGCACAGAGCGCTTCTGGGAACAGCGTCAATATCAGGAAAATGATGCGGAGAGGAGGAGACCTGCGGTCGGAAGAGTGGCATGGTCCGGAGACCATGCCACAACAGGGAAGGGCAAAAGACGAAAGGCGGCGAGAGAAAACGGGGAGACTTGGGAAAGAGAAGCGAAACTGATGGCTTCATTCCGTATAGATCCTGATAATCTCCCTGCATAGCATAGGTCTCATTCGTCCCATAGGTCCCATAATCTTGGCCCCTCAACCGGAGACAACGCATGAAGCGCTTTGTGACCGTCGCCTTCGCCGTGTCGATTCTCTTGCTCGGCTGCAGCACCCACACCACCGCCCAGCAAACTGCAGGCGACTCCAGACCGAAACCCTTGATAATGCCTTACGATGTCAACTCGAAATCACCCATTCCGTCTCAAGCAGAACGGGAACAGGCCGCCCGCATGCAATGGTGGCGCGACGCGAAATTCGGCCTCTTCATCCACTGGGGCCCGGCCAGCGTCAATGGCACCGAAATCAGTTGGTCCCGCGCGGGACATCCCTTCGACCATCCCAGCGATTCCGCCAAGGTCCCGCCCGAGGTCTACGACAACCTCTACAAGCAGTTCAATCCGGTGAAATTCGACGCCGACGCGTGGATGCGCATGGCCAAGGACGCCGGCATGAAATACGTCGTCTTCATCACCAAGCACCACGACGGCTTTTCGATGTGGCCCACCGAACTGCGCCCCGACTACAGCATCAGGACCGGTCCCTTCAAGCGCGACCTCTGCAAAGAAATCGCCGACGCCGCGCACAAGGAAGACCTCAAGCTCGGCTGGTACTACTCCACCCGCGACTGGACCCATCCCGACTACCTCGTCGGCGACAACAGCAAGTACGACGCCTTCTATCGCGGTCAGGTGCGCGAACTGCTCTCCAACTACGGCCGCGTAGACGTCATGTGGTTCGATCACGTCGCCGGCAACTGGCGCGATTACAAGTTCAAAGAACTCTTCGACATGATTAACCAGTTGCAGCCCGGCATCCTGGTCAACGACCGCGCCGCGCGTTTCATCCGCCCCACGCAGGATAAGCCCGCGGACGGACTCGTGCACATGGTCAACGGCGATTTCGACACCCCTGAGCAGAAGGTGGGCAAATTCCAGTACGGCCGCGCCTGGGAATCCTGCATCACCATGACCGAATGCAAAGACGGCGGCGGCTGGTCCTACCGTCCCGACGGCCGCACCCGCAGTTGGGAGGAATGCGTGCGCATGCTCGTGCAGACCGTCACCGGCGACGGCAATCTCCTCCTCAACGTCGGCCCCCTGCCCACCGGCGAGATCGATCCCAAACAGGTCGAGGTGCTCCACCAGATGGGCGAATGGCTCCGCAAATACGGCGACACCATCTACGGAACCCGAGGCGGCCCCATCCCCAACGGCGAATGGGGAGGATGCACCACCAACGGCGACACCGTATGGGTGCATGTCCTGCAATGGCCGGGCGAAACGTTGCGTCTCGACCGCGCCGGCATGGATTTCGGCTCCGGTACAATTCCCGTATTGACAGGCGGCGAGGCCAGCGTGGTAGAGACGGACAAGACCATCGAAATCACGCTTCCCGCCGCAGAGCGTGACCCGGTAGACACCATCATCCCCCTCCTGACGCGCGGCAGGATTTGAACTTGTCGCACCGTTCCCCGTACCCAAGTTGCACGCTTGTCATTGCCCGCATCTTGAATTTGCGCAAAACGGTTCCTGCCGCATGTTGCGTCTTGCCTTCAGCCCTGTGAGAGGTAGATGCTTATGGACGCATGCACATGGGTGGCTGCCTGAGCCCCGCGGGTGTCCCGTGGGTCTTCCTCAAACCGCAGGCTGCTTTCCGACAATCCCCTCAATCGCCCAGGCTGCGAAGGTGCTTCTCAAGCATGGCCACATGGCTGACCTCTTCACGGATGACCGAGTCAATGCTTGCGAGACCCAGCCGGGCCGGCACCATGTCCCGGATGCCGGAATAGAACACCACGGCGTCCTTCTCCCGTTCCAGCGCCAGCAGAAGGATGTGCCGCAGGCTCGGGTCCGGTCCAAAGATCTCCGCGGGGTCCATGTTCGCCGTGAACACAGTCCGGTCCGCCATGGATTGCAGGTACAGTCCCATCTGGTCCTCCGGATCAAACACCGTCGGCGTCCGTTCCTCGGCCGTCAACTGGTCCCGCATTGCCCTGAACAGATGCTCGTGCTGCACCTCCCACGACGAGAGCCTGCGAAGCAGCACCGCCGCCTCCGGGTCCGACACGGCCTTGCATCCGGCGGCGTAGAAGATCACGCCGTTGTGCTCAATCCGCTCCGCTATTCCCAGTATCTCATCGGCGCTGAACTGTATGGACATGCGCACCTCCTTGGAATCCGTCGTACCAGGGTCATCCATGGTGTGAGAAAGCATAGCATACCCCGCTGCGGTTCGGGAATGCGCCCCTCGCCCAGGGCAACACGAGCGGGACCGGGTGCGGGTGCTGCGGAAGATGCCTGGCGGGATAACGTCTTCCCAGGGCGGCGGGAAAGAAACTGGTGGATGGGGCGGGGCTCGAACCCGCGGCCACCGGATTAAAAGGGGAGCAAACTACGCTGGTCGGGGCAAGGACTACAAGGGTTTCCGGGGGGCGGTGTCGATGCACTCATTCGG
>CALDSM010000161.1 GCA_937923585.1 uncultured bacterium | reverse complement strand
CCTCGCTCCCGAGACATCCGCCGATGCATTCCACACCTCTGCGCATCTGTCCTGGGAACCGTCCGCCCATGCGCGCAGCTACCGCGTGACTGTCGCCCTCGACGACAAGCAAGCAAAGCCCCTCATCACGAAGACGGTCAACGGCACCACCTGCGATCTGCCCAAGCTCTGCCCAAACAGCATGCTGCACTACCGTGTGGAGGCCATATCCTGGGGCGGAATCCGCGAGGCGGACGGCGGCTCCGGCGGCTTCCTCACGCCACAGTTGACGGAACTCAAAGGTATCACCTTCCTGTCCGACATGGAATGGGTGAAATCCAACGCGGGCGCGGAGAACGAGGTGCATCGCGACACCAACTACGGCGGCACGGAAATCAGCGTGGCGGGCAAGGTTTACCCGAAAGGATTGTGGACCCACGCCTACAACGACACCACCCCGGCCGATGTGACCATCAGCCTCATGGGGAAAGCTTTCAAGCGGTTCATTGCCGACGCCGGCGTTGAAGACAGCGCCGGCAGCGGCTCGGTGCAGTTCCAAGTCCTGCTGGACGGCAAGCTCCGCGCCGAAAGCCCCGTGATGACGCACGGCAGCGCCCACCGTTTCGATGTCGAGGTCGCGGGCGCAAAAGAAATCACGTTGCGCGTACTCAACGGCGGCGACGGCCACGCATGCGATCACGCCGCCTGGGCCGGCGCGCGCTTCCTCGAGGAAGGCGCGAAGGATGTGGAGTTCTAAGGAGCCGGCGGCGGTCGGCAAGTTTCCTGGGCACGCCAATCTCCTGATTGGCTCCGGGCGGTTTGCCGAAAGCCTGCCAATCGGGAGATTGGCGTGCCCAGGAAAGGCGGCATCCCGAGTGGGAAAGTGATGGGGCGCCCTGCTTCTCTTGGATATACTTGTGTTGCTGTTTCGGTAAAGGAAATGCCCGATGACCTTTCATATTCGAATGCCAGTCCGTTTTGTCGCTGCATTGGCCCTGCTTCTCTTCTGCTTTCAGGCCTATGCCGCTGAATTCGACAACGGTCTCCTGCTTCTCTCCTTCGATGACAACACCGGCCAATTGACCGCCTTCAAAGATCTGCGCAACGGCCATGACTTCACCGGCGCACCCGCTGCGGAAGGTCTCTGGAAGATCGATCTCCTCCCCGGTGCCGCAAAACAGGCCATCGTTCCGTCCGACGCGAAATCGTTCGCCTGCCATGCCAACGCGGACGAGAAAGTGCTTAACCTGGTGTGGTCCGGCTTCAGCGGGGACGTGGGTGAACGCCTGACGGTCACCGCCAACGTCGCGCTCGACAAGGATGCGCCTATGAGCCGCTGGCGCATCGTCATCGAAGGTTTGGACAAGGCGGAGCCCGCGGCCGTTCGCTTTCCGCGCATTGCCGGCATCACGCCGCAGGAGAACGAGACCCTGGTGATGCCCGTGTGGATGGGCGAGCGGACGAGTCGCGCCCGTGAGTTGTTGGACGGCAAAGGCCGTTTCGAGTGGGAGTATCCGGGCCTGCTGTCCATGCAGTGCCTCGCCCTCTACCGCGAAAACGGACCCGGTTTCTACGCTGCGTGCGATGACATAGGAACCCGTGCCAAGCGCTTCGCCGTCTTCGGACTGCCCGACAGGGGACTTGGCATCGAACTGACGCAACTGCCTGAAAACGGAACCGACGGCGCTGCCCGTTATGAATCCCCCTACAGCGTCATCCTCGGCGCCTTCGAGGGCGACTGGTTCACCGCCGCCGAACAATACCGCTCATGGGCGCTGCAGCAGTCCTGGGCAAAGCAGAGCCGCATGGACACCGGAGCCGTGAACGGATGGCTTGGCAGGACGGGCATCTGGATCTGGAACCGCGGCCGTTCGGACGGCGTGCTGGGTCCCGCCCTGGCCCTGCAGGAACGCTCGCAGATGCCCGTCAGCGTGTTCTGGCACTGGTGGCATGGCTGTCCCTACGACGTGGGCTTTCCCGAGTACCTGCCCCCGCGCGAGGGCAACGACGCTTTCCGCAAGGCACTGGGCGAGGCGCAGGCCAAGGGTGTCCATGCGCTGGTCTACATGAACCAGCGGCTTTGGGGCATGACGACGAAAAGCTGGACCGACGAGAACGCTGAACGCTTCGCCGTCAAGGACCCGGCAGGCAAAGTGCATCCCGAAGTCTATAACACTTTCACCAAGTCTCCCTGCGCGTCCATGTGCATGGGCACCGATTTCTGGCGCAACAAGTACGCCGGGCTGGCCGAACAGGCCGTCAACGGCCTTGGCGTGGACGGCATCTACATGGACCAGGCCTGTTCCAGCCTGGCCTGCTACGACCCCACCCACGGTCATCCGCTCGGCGGCGGCAGTTATTGGATGGGCGGCTTCCAGCGCTTGCAGGCCGACATCCGCGAACGCACCAGTGCCTCCCGTCAGGTGGTGCTGGCAGGCGAGGGTTGCGGCGAGGCATGGCTGCCCTATCTGGACCTCATGCTCAGTTTGCAGGTGAGCATGGAACGCTACGCCCAGCCCGGCGCATGGGAGCCCATTCCCTTCTTCCACGCCGTCTACCACGGCCACGGCACCTTCTACGGCAACTATTCGTCGCTCACCATGCCGCCCTACGACGACCTCTGGCCGGCTGAGACCGCGCCCAAAGAGCCCATGAAACTGCTCGACCGCACGTTCTCCGTCCAGTTCCGGCTCGAACAGGCCCGCGCGTTCGTCTGGGGACAGCAGCCCACCATCGCCAATTTCCGCCCGTCCCAGTTCGACGACCGCCCGGAGGAAATCGCCTTTGCCCTGCGCCTCGCACGGCTGCGCATGCAGGCATTGCCCTACCTGCAGCAGGGCACCATGCTCCGCCCGCCCGTCACCGGGCTTTCCGACGAACCGCTGGACATCTCCCGCCTGTCCATTTACGCGGGCCAGCAGGAACCGCTGAAGCAGTACGAGAAGAACTGTCCGCCGGTATTGGCCAGCGCATGGCGCGAACCGGACGGCACGGCAGCGATAGTGCTGGTGAATGTGACGGACACGCCCCGAAACCTTGCGCTGAAACTGGATGATACGGGCGTTGGGGCAACAAGCCGCCTCTCCGTCGTGAAGGAGGATGGCAGCCGGAGCGACTGCCGTTTTCAGGCTGAAACCGGTGTCCTGGCCGCAGACTTGGCGGCCGAAGACGCCTGCATCTGCATCCTCGCGAAGGACTGACTAAGGGGATACGCCCCGCTAAAGCGCCGCATCTGGTTCGGAGCGCCGAAGCCGCAGCACAGAGAAGTCCGGTGCATGCGTCTTGGGGACCTTTCCCATCACGGCCCGCAGAGGACTGATTGGTGGTTACGCCCCACGAAAGCGCTGCATTCGGTTCGGAGCGCCGAAGGCGCAGTACATAATAGCCCGGGGCAACGCCCCGGGTGTCGGTTACCCCAGATCCGTTGAGCCCCGAAGGGGCGACACATGTGCTTTCCGTTCCACTCCGCCGCCACTGTTCGCAAAATTGATCTCTTCCCGCCGCTGGAGTAGTCTTTCCCACTCATCAACAATCGCCCCATATTTAGGAGTCCCACCATGGCCTCGGACACTGTCCACCCCATTCCCGTCTTGGACCCCCTCGCGGACCGCGTCATGTCGGTGGACGTTCTCCGCGGATTCGACATGTTCTGGATCGTGGGCGGCGGCCAGATTGTCCAGGCGCTCGGCAAGTGCGGCGACAACCCCGTCGTGGCCTTCCTCGTAAAGCAGCTCACCCACGTCAAATGGGAGGGGTTCGTGTTCTACGATTTGATCTTCCCGCTGTTCCTGTTCTTGGTCGGCATGGCCGTCGTCTTTTCCGTGGGCAAGATTGTGGAGCGCGAGGGCAGGGCAGGCGCCTACCGGCGCATCATCCGTCGCTTCATTATCATGTTCCTCCTCGGCATCATATACTCCGGCGGCTTTGCGCACGGTATTGACGGCGTGCGCCTCATGGGTGTTCTCCAGCGCCTCGCCCTCGGCTACCTCTGCGTCTCCATCATGTACATCCACCTCAAGCCCAAACAGATGGCCGCCGTGGGGGTCGCCCTGCTCCTCGGCTACTGGGCCTGGCTCTCGTTCGTGCCCGTGCCGGGACTGGGCAGAGTGTCCTTCGAGCGGGGCGAGAACTGGGCGAACTGGGTGGACAGCGTCTGTCTTCCGCTCTGCCGGCTCGAGGGCACCTGGGATCCCGAGGGCATTCTGAGCACCATTCCCGCCGTGTGTACCTGCCTGCTCGGCTTCTTCGCCGGGCTCTTCATGAAGAGTCAGGACGTGCCCGCCCAGCGAAAGGGCCTGTATTTCATCGGTGTCGGCTGCGTGCTGCTCGTTGCGGGCTACGCCTGGGGACTCCAGTTCCCCGTCATCAAACGCATCTGGACCTCCTCCTACGTCCTCGTGGCGGGCGGATACAGTTGCCTGATGCTCGGCGCTTTCTACCAGGTCGTTGACGTGTGGAAGATGCGCGCATGGACTGCCCCCTTCCTCTGGATCGGCAGCAACTCCCTGGCCATCTACATGGCCTGCAACCTGTTCGCCTTCCCCCGGATCGCCGGCCGCTTTACAGGCCTCGACGAATGGGCCATTGAGGGCGGGCTGGGCGCCGTGGCCAACACGGTAATCAGCCTGGGCTTTGTGCTGCTCCTGGCAGGGTTCATGTACCGCAAGAAAGTCTTCATCCGCATCTGACGTGGACCATGCGCGGAAGACGGAAAGGAAGGAGCCTGTGATCATGCGTCAACCGGTGTTGCCCCTGACACTGATCCTGTTTGCCTGCGCGTGCGCCGCACCGGCCGAAACGCTGCACAACGGCATCGAACTGCCCGCCGAATGGCCGCCGCGCTACAACGACATTCCCACGCGCGAACCCATGCCGGTGCCCTATCTGGACAGGATCCCCGCCGTTATCCCCATAGACACCGGTCGCCAGTTGTTCGTGGACGACTTTCTCATCGAGCCCACCGCCTTGCAGCGCACGTTCCACACCCCCCAGTATCATCCGGACAATCCGCTGCTCAAGCCCGAGAAGCCCTGGGAGATGGACGGCGTGTCGGGTGAGTTTCCCATGCCCACGGCCATGACGTTCAGCGACGGCGTCTGGTACGACCCGCAGGACAGGCGGGTCAAGATGTGGTACATGGCAGGCCATGGCCGGGTGACCTGTTACGCCGACTCGGAGGACGGCATCCACTGGCGCAAGCCCGATTTGGACGAGGTGCCCGGCACCAACATCGTCAAAACCATTCCGCGCGACTCCAACCAGGTATGGCTCGACCTTGCCGA
>CALDSM010000160.1 GCA_937923585.1 uncultured bacterium | reverse complement strand
TTATTATAGTCACGAGAACCGATGGACAGATAGTGATTGCATTGGCAGTGCCGCAAAAACAGGCAGACAGAACCAGTTCTCCGGTCAGTTGTCGCCAATCAAGATTTCAAGCGCGGCGCGATGTGGGCTTTGGCCGGGAAGGAGCGCGGCCACACCGCGGTCCAGGGTAACCAACTTCCCCCCGTTGCGGATGCAAAGACCCAGAAGATAGGCGTCGCTTACTTGTCGGTGACTGAAAAGCAATTCACGGGGTACGGTGTCACCAAAGACTGGGACATCGTCTGTCCAGAAGTTATGATGGGGCAGAGACACCATTCTTCGCAATAGTTCCATCGCCGCCATGGGCCTAACGGCTTCCGGAAGAAACCTGGGATTCGAGGATATTCGGACGAAGGCAGTCTGCGTCAGGGGACATGTTGCCCATCCAGCCGATTGATTTGCGGAGAACCACCTATGCGCATGACGATGGTGAACGTGCGAAGGCCATGCCAACGCTATCAGGACATTGACATCGAGCAAGCCAACACTCATAACTCGTCTTCGAGTTTCTTGACGTCCTCAAGCGTGATCGGGTGGGCGCCCGCCTGGACGGAGAACACGGGGAATTCTCCCTCGTACACGATTTCCGCGCGCGAAGCCTCCTGCAAACCACGCCTGGCCAAATCGGACAGAACACGACCCACCGATTCCGCATTGGCCTGTGCAAGACTCTTGGCGGCGGCCAGCAAGTCGTCATCTATGGTCAATGTCGTTCTCATGAATTGAGTATGCCATGGGTATGCGGTGATGTCAAGATGCGCGGACATCATGATGCACGCCAAATCTGGATTTCGAAACGCCGAGCCAGCGCAAATCACCAGAAAGATCATTCCAGGGCACCGTCTCAACCGGACGGTTGTCCGTGTTGCCGTAAGTCCCGCCCTTGAAGGAGGAGGGATTGGCGCCACCTGTCACCGCCTTCCATTGGGCTCGGGTAAATTCGTACTTGCCCATCCAGAAGCTGTTAGCGTCACGGTGTGCTGTTCTTCATCCGACTCGTGGTCCACCTCCGCCGGGGGGCTTCCCATCGTGAAGTTCCCCGCCGGAATCTGCACCATTACCAGCGGCACGTTGCCGGGAAGCATGACCGTTTCGGTTCCCCGTTCGCCTTCATCTTCGCCCTCGACCGAAGGGGTGGTGACCGTGATGTGGTTCAGCTTCAGTTCGGTGTCGCTTCCCGCCGCAGTCGTCACCTCCAGCGACAGGTTGCGGTGGCCCGGCGTGGTATACACATGCTGGGGATTCTGCAAGGTGCTTTCTCCGCCATCGCCAAACAGCCGGTGCCATGACGTTATGGCCGATTTGCCCGGATCGGACAGGTCCGTGAACTGCACCCCCGGAGGTGCGATTCCCGTGGTGGTGTCCGCACTGAACTCCGCCTCGGGTCCGTTGGATGGCGGCTTGCAGCCTGCAACAATCACGCACAGCAGCAACGCCGCAAGACCGTAGGGGCACACCGCTTTTTTTATTGATGCTCTCCTCTGTTAGAAACCCAGCCCGGACGCCGCATATCACCGTTTCATTCCGTCACCCCGGGGAATACGGTCATACTGCACGTTCTAGTACAGAGCGGGGACAAATTCACATCAAGAATAATGTTGAATTCCCGCCGCAACTCTTTGCGTTTGGGGGCATTTACCGGTATTATTTGCGCAACCAAGGAGGCAGATCATGCAGTTTGCTGTTCGTTCGTTGTCGGTGGTTTCCGTAGGGCTTATGGCGTCCCTCTTTCTGTCCGGCTGTCTTCGACAGCCGGAAAAGGGTCCGGGAGGCCTTAACCAAGAGGATTTCGCGAAGATCTGCGCAAACGGCTTTGACGTGGTGGACCAGGCACAGGACCAGAATGACTACCCCTGGTCCATGGAATACTTTGTCCCGGACGGCAAAGCCCCGAAGGACGGGTTTGTCTATGTAGGCACCTGGAACCGGGTCCAGCAATGGAAAGGATTCCAGCCCAACCGGCAGCCCGCCTATCCGGAAATCCGGCGCTACCGTCCGGACGCCTCTCCCACAACGTGGCAGCGGGTGCTCGACACGCGCAACCTTAATCTGGATGACCGCAGTCGGCCCCACGGTTTCCGTTCCATGAAGGGCTATCGTAACAAGTCCGACGGGAAGCTCTATCTGTACGCGGGCGGACGGGGCGACACCACCACGCTGTGGCGTTCACAAACCGGGGAGCAGGGAACGTGGGAACGGTTCTGGGTGCAGGATCAGGTGGGTTCGATCCGGGGCATGGCCGTCCACAATGGGCTCCTGTACATGTCGTACTACAACGACAGATCGGAAGAGCACACGTCTGAACTCCAGTCACGATCAG
>CALDSM010000159.1 GCA_937923585.1 uncultured bacterium | reverse complement strand
GCTGGCGCTGCTGGCGCTGGTGACGCTGGCGGCGAAGACGCTGGTGGAGTGGCGCGTGCGCGCGGATATGGCCGCCGCGGAAACGACGGCGGCGGAGGAATGAAGCGTGGGCGGTGAAATGCGAAACATCCCCCCAAATCCCCCTTCAAAGACGAGGGGGACAGAAGCCGCAGACAAAAGATCCTCCCTGCGAGGGGGGAAGGCCCGAAGGGCCGGGGGGTGGAGGTTATGGGCACATACGGAGGCATACACCCCCCGCTGCTTCGCAGCACCCCCCTCCAGGGGGGACCTAAGATTTCTGTCCCTGACATCTTCAAAGGGGGACTCAAGACAGGTGCGACTCCAGGTCTTAACCTCCGAAATAGAGGTTTCTTCTCCGTCATTCCCGCGAAGGCGGGAATCCAGGCTTGCCACGAGCCTGGGTATGCGCGCGGATTTCTGGATTCCCGCCTTCGCGGGAATGACGGAGGGGGCGGTTTCGCGAGAGCATGCCGGCCGTAAGGCCCTCCTCAAGAGTGTCGCCTGTGCTGTGGGCCGTGCGGACAAGGGAGAAGCAAGCCTGTGAGCATTGAGGTCCGGCATATTACCAAAACCTTCGGCGGGTTTGCGGCGTTGACGGATGTCAACCTCGTGGTGCCCGACGGTGAACTGGTCGCGCTGCTGGGCCCCTCGGGCTCGGGCAAGACCACGCTGCTGCGCATCATCGCCGGGCTGGAGGAGCCCGACCCCGGGCCGGACAGTAGCATCCTGTTCCACGGCGAGGATGTGGCGCGGCGCGGCGTCGGCCAGCGGCAGGTGGGCTTTGTCTTCCAGCACTATGCGCTGTTCCGCCACATGTCCGTGTTCGAGAACATTGCGTTCGGGCTGCGCGTGCGGCCCCGGGCCACCCGCCCGTCCAAGGAGGCCATCAGCGCCAAGGTGCATGAGCTGCTGCGGCTGATCCAGTTGGACAACGTGGGCAACCGCTTTCCCTCGCAGTTGTCCGGCGGGCAGCGGCAGCGCGTGGCGCTGGCGCGCGCGCTGGCCATCGAGCCGAAAGTGTTGCTGCTCGACGAGCCCTTCGGCGCGCTCGACGCGCGGGTGCGCCAGGACCTGCGCCAGTGGCTGCGCAAGCTGCACGACGAGATCCACGTGACCAGCGTGTTCGTCACGCACGACCAGGAGGAGGCGCTGGAGGTGGCCGACCGGGTGGTGGTGATGAACGAGGGCCGCATCGAGCAGAACGGCACGCCCGAGGAGGTGTTCCACCATCCCGCGACCGAGTTTGTGATGCAGTTCCTGGGCCACGTGAACCTGTTCCGCGGCCGCATCGAGGCCGACCACGCCGTGTTCGGGCCGTGGGCGCTCCAGAGCGAGGGCGACGCGCAGGACGGCCAGGAGGCGCGGATGTTCGTGCGGCCCTACGACCTCGACATCCACACGGACAACGACGGGCGTCCGGCCATGAAGGCGACGGTGACGCGCATCCAGGCGGCGGGCCCGACGGCCAAGTTTGAGCTGATTGATGAAAACAGCCAGCCCATCCGCGTGGAAATGCCCCACGACCGCTTCCGCGCGATGAACATCGTCAAGGGGGACCAGGTGTTTGTGAGCCTGAAGGACGCGCGGATCTATGTGGAGGACTATGTGATCTAGGCAGTTGACAGCGGATAGTTCACAATTGGGAAGGCGGTGAGAGGGAGGGGGAAAGTGGGTCTGCTGACGGAGTGCGAAGTGGAACTTCGCGTGCACGTGCGTTCCCAAATACAATTTGGGAACGAGTCATCATGACCTGTTGGTTTACTCTGAAACCATGAAAGCGGGTCCATGCTCTCGACCCGAAAGTGCGCTGCCTTGGGTCCCCCCTGGAGGGGGGCGGTCCCGCCGCAGGCGGGCGGGGGGTGTATGCCCCCCTCAAATTTCGGAGCGGGGACAGTCCAAGTCTATGCGCGAGCATACACCCCCCGGCCCTTCGGGCCACCCCCCTCCAGGGGGGACAAAGAACGTCCGCGCCCTCAAGGAATTTACGGAGCAGTAAACGCAGACGCAATGCCGGGCAGGCATTCTTGTCTGCCTCACTGCGCGGCTATTCTTCGCCGGGGCCGTGGCCGGCCAGGGAGAAGGCTGCGTTGGCTCCAAAGTCCTGGTAGTAGTCCTCGGGAACGTCTTCGGGGATCACGCTGAATTCCTCCACAAGCGGACGGAGCGCTTTGGGAGTCGTGGTGCCACGCCGAAGCGCTTCTGCGAGCAGTTCGGGGACGCGTTTGGCGGGCACGTTGCCCAGGGGGGCGGCCAGTTGCGCGCCTTCTTCGGAAACCGCGCCGCCGGCAAGCACCCGGTACGTGGGCATGAGCCGCCCGTTATGCTTGTGGGCGCGGCCTTCGAGGCCGATTGCGCCGATGTGATGGCCGCCGCAACTGTTGGGGCATCCGCTGATGCGGATCGTGATGTCCTCCCGGATGTCGCGCCGGTCGAATTCATCGCTGACCGCTGCGGCCAACCCGCGGGAGAGGCAGATTCCCAGTTTGCAGGTGGACGCGCCCGCGCAGGAGATGACGCGGGGACGGGGTTTGCTGAAGGCAGGGAACGCTGCGGTTTCACGCAACAGGGCAAGCGTGGCGGTCCGTTCAGCGCGGGGGATTCCGTAGATGAGCAGTTCCTGTTGCTGTGTTGCGCCGACGAGTCCAATGCCGTGCGTCTGCGCGATCCGGACCACCACTTCAAGGTCATCGGCGGAG
>CALDSM010000158.1 GCA_937923585.1 uncultured bacterium | reverse complement strand
GCGCCGACCGCTACGGCACAGAAGACTACGCGCTGCGCCCCGACGGCACCGCGCCCGCGGCCTTCTTCGGCAACAACACTTGCACCCCGGTGGGCACTTGGGAAGCCCGCGCCATTCCGGGATCGCAGCGCGTCATGGCCACCGCCGCGCCCCACCACGGCATGACGGCCGGTTCCATCATCCTGGTTGACCCCACAAGGGGCGTGGACGGCAGCGAACCGATTACCCGCCTCACCCCGGACACGCCGTTCCCGGAGAGTGAAAACGTGCTGCTGCCGCAATGGCGTTCGTCGCTCGCGCCCGAGCCGCCCAACCGCACCCCGGAAATGGACCGCTGGCCGGGGCACTGCTACCGCAGTCCGTGGCCGCTGTCGGAAAAGTATTTCCTGGCGGCCTTCAGTTACGACCCGCTCATCGGCGAGCCCAAGGGCAACGCCGCCAACATTTTCGGGCTGTACCTGGTGGATGCCTTCGGCAACCGCGAACTGCTCTACCGCGATCTCAACATCGCGAGTCTCTGGCCCATCCCGCTGCGCCCGCGCGGCAAAGCCCCCGTGCTGCCTTCCGTGCAGCCCGCGGATTCCGCAAAGGAAGGCACCTACTTCCTGCAGAACGTATACGACAGCAATCCCGGCGTGGAGCCCGGCGCGATCAAGCGGCTCCGCATCGTGCAGGTCCTGCCGAAATCAACCTCCGGCGCGAACAATCCCACCGTGGGTGCCGCCAACGCGTCGCCCGGCAAGCAGGTGCTCGGCACCGTGCCGGTCGAAGCCGACGGGTCGGCCTGCTTCCGCGCGCCCGCGGGCATCGCGCTCGCCTTCCAGGCCCTCGACGACCTCGGCCAGGCCGCGCAGGTGATGCGCAGCGTGAGTTATCTCCAGCCCGGCGAGACTGCCTCCTGCGTGGGCTGCCACGAGCCGCGCCTGAGCGCGCCCGCCGTGCATCCCGCCCAGCCGCAGGCGCTGCGCCGTCCGCCCTCCACCATCATGCCCGGCCCGGACGGCTCCAACCCCCTCAGCTATCCCATCCTCGTGCAGCCCGTGCTCGACAACCACTGCGTCGGCTGTCATTCGGGCGCGAAGCCCGCCGGGCCGAAGGATAAGCCCGTCGTGCTGACCGGCGAACCGTCCGGCCGCTACACCACCTCCTACAACACGCTGATTGAGCGCGTGTCCTACTCCTCCTGGGGGCGCGGTGCCTTCCCCGACGGCAACTGCGAACCCTTGGCCAAACCGGGGTTCTTCGGTGCAAAGGGCAGCCCGCTGATGCAGATGCTGCTGGCGGGGCATCACGATGTGAAACTGGCTGATGATGAACTTGATCGCCTGGTCACCTGGATGGACGCGAACGCGCTCTTCTACGGCACCTTCAATTTTGATGATCAGGCGCGGCAGCAGCGCGGCGAAAGGATTTCGGGTCCGGGACTGGAGTAGCCCCGTAGAGGAGGCTTCCAGCCTCCTTCCGTCAGCGACCCTGCAAGCGCGTCCGCAACGGAACGCGGCAGGATGCCGCGTCTACGTAAAAGAGGCTTCCAGCCTCTTTCTGTCATGGCCCCCTGTGCGGGATCCTCGAAAGGAACCGTTGCCTACAGCTTAAACAGCGCATCAATGATCTGTTCATTGACGCGGATGATGAACTGAAGCAGCGCCACGAAGTTGGAAGCCGCCGGGGCGGGCATTTGGTGCTGTCTTGTCGTCGTGCGGATGTGTTTCATGTCCGGTACTCCTGCTTCACCTGAACCGTTCAGTTTGGAATCTCGCGGCGCTCACCGGGTTTCGGGCGCCAGCGTTTGCCGTCCGGCGTGATGGACACCCATTCATAGCGGCCCGTGCGGCAGTTGACGGTGATCAGCTTGCCGCCCTTGGGGAAAATGTCGGCGCCGTATCCGCCGGCGCGGCTGACGCGGCCATAGACCAACTCCACCCCGTCGGCCGCGCCGGAATAGTCGTTCTGGTGGTCGTGGCCGCAGAAGCAGGCCCGGACGCCCGCCGCCTTCAGCACGGCCAGCGAGGAGCCGTCTTCCTGCTCCATGCACACGTCTTCGCCCTTCATCCCGGCGGCGGCGCCGTTCTTCCATATGTCATCGAACTGCTTCAGCGGAATGTGGAAGAACGCAAAGCGCGGCACAGGCTCCGGCTCCGCCTTGACGCGTTCCTGAAGCCACAGCCGTTGCGCCTGTTGCATGCCGTCGCGATGGGTGTTGAGGCAGACGATTTGCCACAACCGGTGGTGATCCCGGTCCTCAACGGCGATGATGTAGTTCCCATCGGAAGCACCGCCGCGGTAGAGCGAATTCTCGGCCTTGGCGAGTGCCTCATGTGCCACTGCGAAATCGGAAACTTGGTCGTGATTTCCCCACGCGAACGCCCAGGGCACACCCAGTGCCTCGAACTGGCGGATGGCCCAGCGCAACCGGGTCTCTCCCTCTCCGTTGGGATTCTCCGACCACACATCGCCCGTGATGATTACCAAATCAGGCTCCGCCAGTCGCACCAGCCTGCGCATGTTCTCCACGGCGCGCGCGTTGAACGCATCCCGCATGGCCTCTTCATGGGAGAAGAAATGGAGGTCCGTCAACTGAAGGATGCGGAAGCGTCCGGGATGTCTGATGGTAAGGCACGCCGCAACGGTCGGCACGGCCGTGCCCCACAGGGCGACTCCGGCACAGGCCAGTGAGGATTGGAGAAAGGTTCTTCGATTCATAAAGGGCATCGTTTGCGCGTTTCCTGTGGACGGACATCATACCCGTTTATCATGCCCGGTTCACGCGCTTTCCTGGGCACGCCAATCTCCTGATTGGCCCGGGCAAACAAAGCCAATCAGGAGATTGGCGTGCCCAGGAAAGCGTCCGGGGAAAGTGAAACGGCATTTGTCGGTATCTTGGGAGGCCGGTATAATCCCCCCTTGATGTATCCGGCGGGTTCAGCGCCTGAGAAAGGAACGCCAACATGCAGCGACGTGAATTCTTGAGAGCCGCGGGAACCGGCCTCTTGGGGGCGTCGGCGTTTGCGTCGTGCCGCAGCGTTGCCGCCGAAGACACCGGCAAAGATCTCGCGTCCGTCCGGACGCTGTTTGAATCGGACGACAAGACCCTCATGGACCTCGTGGAGCGGGTATACGACCAGTGCGTGCTGGGCAAGGTCTTTCCCGCCGAGGCACCGCTGGAACACAACTGGATCGCGCCGGGCGGCGGCTACCGCGGCCAGTGGATCTGGGACACGATGTTTGTCGTGGACCTGCTGGCCATCCTGCCCGGCAAGGAGCAGGTCATCCGCGACGTGTTTCAGAATTACTGGGACTTTCAGCCCCGCTGGAACGCGCGCACGCCGGAGCATGCGCACGACATGATCCCCTGCATGATCGTCCCCGGAAAGGACGACTGGGACAAGTTCCCCGCTTACTCGCAAATCCCGATCCTTGCCTGGGGGCTGGAACGCGTGTTTCAGCGCAACGGCGACAGGGAACTGGTAAAGGCCGCGCTGGAACCGCTGGAGCGCTTTCACGAGTGGTACTGGCGCGAACGGGACGTGACCAACATCGGACTGGTCGCGGTGGGCTCCTACAGCGGCGATGTCCAGCACGCCCGATTCGAGACCTTCGACTTCGAGTGCAATCTGGATGACCTGAAGATGACCCCGCATCCCGCCCGCAAGGGCGAGAAGGAGGGCGCGTGGTACGGCGATATCTGCGCCGCCGGCAACACAGCTTATCTCGTCATGGGCGAGCGAAGCCTTGCCGCGCTGGCCGAGATCATGGGCGACCACGCCATGGCCGAACGGCGAAAAGCCCGCGTGGAGAAGTCCGTCGCAGCCATGCGTGCGCACATGTGGGACGAACAGGCGGGCACCTTCCTTTCGGTCAGGCGCGACACGCTGGAGAAAGTGCCCGTGGCCACCATCGGCAGTTGGATGGGCCTGCCCGCGGGGGCGGCCACACCGGAGATGGCCAAACGCATGGCCGAGGTGCTCGCCGGGCCGAACTGGCAGACACCGCTTCCCGTATGCACCGTGGACCGCAGCGACAAGCGCTGGAAATCGGACGGGTTCTGGCGCGGCGACGTGTGGCCCGCCACCAACTACCAGATTGCCTGCGGCCTCGCCGCGTATGGGCACAAAGAACTCGCCGCCGCCATCAGCGACAAAACCGTTGCCAATGCGATAACGAACGGTATCAGCGAGCACTACGATTCCGTCAGCGGAAAGAAACTCGGGGTGGAGTACCTCGGCATGACCTGCACCGTGGTTGCCATGATGCTCGACGGGCTGTGCGGGTCGCACCGCCTGAGGTTACGGGATAAGCTAGGCGGGGGCATCGCAGGATAGCGACCGTTCGATTCGAGCGGACCCCATGTCGACACACTCGTTGGCGTTATTCCACGGCGATGAAAGGATTCAGAAGGTAAAGAAAGGTCATCACGGAATGCACCAGTGGAAACAGGGCAAGATGGGTTTGCCAGTTCGGTCTTGTCTCCGCGCTGCGCCAAAGGCGCACTGATGCAAACATTATGCAGGGCACTGCCGCCATGAACAATGACCATCCTGCTGACATGAAATATCGGTACAGTGGCCATTGGAGCATGGCGTGTGTGAGATGGTGGATGTTGAAGACTGGCGTCACCATGCATGCATAGACCAACAGAAAGACAAGGGCTTTTCCTGTAAAGAAATTGCCTGCCCGTTTCGACCGCCCAAAATGCCCTATCGAATAAGCGGATAATAGAAACAAGACGAGCATTCCCAGCCAATTAACATATACGAGTTGAAGCTGCCGCGAAGTCACTTCACCCCAAAGGTTGTCTGCGCGGAGGAACACCATGACTTTCCAGAAGAATGAGTCCCTGTAAAACATGCCGTATTCCCCTTAGGTCTCCACGTCCACTTCTGAGCCGTATACTGTCCGACCGTTACCTTTGGCGTCTGCGTTTGACCGCCTGTTCTTGGCGCCCGCGCGATTACGGCTTTGCCGCCTCGCGAAAGACCAGCCCCTTTTCGGCGTCCATCTGCGCCGGGCGAACCACTCCCCGCCACCGCTTCGAGGTGCCCTCCTCCCTGCCAACGGTCTGCCCTACCAGCACCTCGCCTCCCTGCCAGCACTTCAGCCCGTATCCGCAGTCAACCGGATACCTGCCGACGAGGTTCAGCGCCTCATCCACCTTGAGCAGGATGTTCCCGTAACAGCCCAGCCAGAAAGCGCCCTCATACCATGCGACCGTCTGCACGCCCAGTTCCGTGTGCCCGCTCTTGAGGGTGTGTGTGGCCAGATGCCGGAAATCCTTGTCGTACACGTAGACAAAATTCTCCTCCGCTTTCGGGTCCGCGCCGCCAACGATGTAGAAACGGCCGTCATGGTATTCGATGCCCCCGGCACCGTAGGTCACATCCGGCACGGGCTTCTTCTCCAGAAGCTTCAGGGTATCCGCGTCGTAAACATAGACCTTGGAATTGTTGCTGGGCCGGTCCCAATTGGTGCAGGCCGCCGCGTACACCTTGCCGTCCGCGCAGGTCAGGTCGCCGAGATGGTAAATGGTCTTCGCGGTTGCCTGAACCTTTCCGGCCAAATCGGTCTTGACCAGTGTCAGGGTGAAACTCCAGAACAGGGCGTCCTTGTGGTTGGTGGCCACCCCCTGCAGATGCGCCCCATACTCGCCTTCACACTGAATCTCGGCGGGGAGTTGCGCGGTCGAAATATTCATGCAGCAGGCGCACAGAACGGTGGCCGCCCAAAGTGGAGATCCTGTCGGACGCATATTCATTCCTTCGTCGAATAGCTGTCAATGATCATCCCGATGGTTGCCCAGGCGCGGCTGGTGGGATATTTGTCAGGATAGCGCAGGAAAGTGGCGTGCCCGTCCATGTACAGCACATTGCAGCCGCCCGGAACGTGGTTGAATGTGCTGAATCCGAGCTTGGACATGGGCGGGCCAATGTGGTCGTAGGTGACCACAATGTCCGACTGCGCAAGATGACTTGTTTCCGGATTGTTGATGTCGGTGACAAGAAACCGCTCCACGCCCTCCTTCAGCCGGGGAATGGAGACTGGCCCGCGGGTCTCGTGCTGGAACTCGGGCGTATCCTTGCAGAATTCAGGCCTGCCCGGCGTGTCGTTCGCCAGGAACGCGGCCAGCATGAGCGCCATGGCGGCGGAGATGTCCACGCCCAGTTTCGGGTCCTTCGCGTTGTCGCCGCCGCCCGTTCCGACAAGGTAATCCTCCGGGCGGACCGCGTAGCCCGTGTAAACGTAGGAAAAGGCGGTGAAACCGCAGAGGTCCAGAACCCCGCCGCTGTAGAAATACAGTTGCTTCTGGAAGAGTGACGCGCCGTCCGGGTCGGAGGGGCATATGGTGATTTTCAGGTCGTTCATGTACTCGGGATAGACCTGCTGGGCGTCAAAACACAGGTCACTGCGGTTCCAGGAACTGCACGTCCCCCCGATGCTGGACCGTATCTTAAGCGTCGGATACTCACCCCTGTTCTCGTCGGCGTACATCTTGAAGGACAGGCCCATCTGCTTCAGGTTGTTCTGGCACGACGCGCGCCGCGCGGCCTCCCGTGCCCGGGCCAGCGCCGGAAGCAATATGGCGGCCAGTATCCCGATGATGGCGATGACCACCAGCAACTCGATCAGCGTGAAGCCTCGTTTCCGCATCGGGCCCCTTGCTCCCTTTGATTCGGGCCGCCATCTGCTTCTGACCTGAATTGAGCATACCCCATGAAGAACGGCGTGTCAATAACGGTGCGAAACCCAGGACCCGTTACGGAGTGCGCGGCTTATCGCGCTTCCGGGGACGGGCCATCGGACACAGTCCCGGCGGAAACTTCGGGCGCCGTGATGACGGGGCGGGCCGTCTGCCGCAGGTCATTGCCGGTCAGACTGACCCTCTTGCTGTCCGCGCCTTCGACGGACAGAAAGGTGTCGAGACCAAGCGGGCGGTTTCCATGAAGAAAGACATCGGCAACATTTCGCATGCGCAGGAAAGCCCTGGAGGTGGAATGCGCCGCACCCTGCAGGCCTGAAAGATCCACATTCGAGCACTGCTCAATGAACAGGGCCGGCCGGACATCTTCGTTCTCGTATGACACGTCAATGTCGCGCATGCGAAGGTTGTCCACGTGGCGGCAGTAGAACGCATAGGCCGGGGTCATGCCCATGGAGCCGCCGTTAAACCCGGTCTTGACGCCGGACAGGTCGGTGTCTGCATCTTCCGCGGCCCCTTTGCCGACAAAGCGCATTCGGATGTTCTCGAGCGTGACGTTTTCGAGATGCGACTCGGGCATGCCGCAGATGATGTTGGCCAGTTTCCTCTCCCCGGAGCGCTTCTCACCACCGACACTCTGGCCCTCAAAACGCCCGACACCGTCGGCCTGGATGTCGCGCAGGATGATGTTGCGCACTTTCCCGATCTTTTCCGGCCGCTTGACGGGCAGATCCGCCTCCGCAATGCCGATGCTGTAAAGCTCGTGCCCCGCGTTGACCAGTATGCCCTGCCCCACGTTGCGCATGGTGATGCCCGACAGCGTCACGCGGTCCATCGTGCCCCCGTCGAACACCTGCAACTGGATGGCCGTCGCGCCAACGTCATGCAGGACCACGTTGGAGATCACAATGTCCTCAAAGCCGCCGATGCATTCGCAGCCGAAGCGGATGCCGCTGCAGTTGCTCGAAAGCACGCAGTTGGAAATGGTCACGTTGCGGCACACCCGGTTGCCCGTGGACTTGAGGCAGATCGCGTCGTCCTGGCTGTTGACGTGGCAGTTGGATATGCGCACATTGCTGCAGCAGTCTATGTCGAACCCGTCGTTGTTGTAGTTGGCCGTCCGGCTTTCGACATTCACCCCGTCCACCGCGACATCGTCGCAGCCCAGAAAATGGACCACCCAGAATGCGGCGTTTTCAATGCGCGCGTCGCGCAGGCGCACCCCCGTGCAGTCCACGAAACGGATGAGCGACGGACGGTTCATGTACCGCTCCGGAGCCTTCGTGCTGCTGCGCGCGAACCCGGGCGCGCCGCCCTGCCCGTCAATACGTCCCTGGCCGGTAATCGCGATGTTATGCGCACCCTCGGCAAAAATAAGATGGTGCCGGAAGAATGCCTCGATCATGGTGGGAAAGGAGACACGCGTCTCGGGATAGTCCTTCAGATCCGGGCTGCCCAGCAGCACCGCGCCCGCGTCAAGCTGCAGCGTGACATTGTCCTTCAGGCGGATCGTGCCGGTCAGGTAGGTACCCGCCCGAAACGTGAGCGTGCCGCCGCCCGCCGCCGAAAGCATGTCTATGGCCTGCTGAATCGCCCCGGTGTTGAGTGTCTTGCCGTCGGGGTTCAACTGTGCGCCATCCTGCGCCCCGGCCGGGGCGACGCAGGCGCAGGCCAGCAGGGAAAGAACGAGGAAGAACTTCACTTCTCTGGGGATCATGCCGTGTCTCCTGCTTGAAAGGACTGTCTCACTGGCGCACACCGTCGGCCGTCAGGCATGGACGATCCTGTCCCGGTGTGCGGTTACGTGCTTCGTCATGTTGCGGGTGTCCACCACCAGGGCGGCGTTCTCCACAATGAATGCCGCGTCATAGGCCGTGTGCGCCGTGGCGATCAGGACACAGTCGCTGGCGGCAAGCTCCTCCGCGCTCAGGGGCACGCCTTCCATGCTCATGCCATGGTGCTCGAACCGGGGCACGTGGGGATCGCTGTAGCGGACCTCGGCCCCCTTGTCACGCAGCAGCCGCATGAGGTCCAGCGCCGGCGATTCGCGCAGGTCCTCCACGTCGGCCTTGTAGGCCACGCCCAGCAGCAGCAGATCGGAAGAGCACACGCTGAACTCCAGTCACGATCAGAACTCGTATGCCGTCTTCTGCTTGAAAAAAAAA